>CAMWGZ010000006.1 GCA_947173915.1 uncultured Alistipes sp. | reverse complement strand
ACGGTAACGCTCCAGGCTCCGAGCTATGCCCCCTTCATGACCTATTCGACCGACCGTGCGGCCAAGGAGCAGCTGTGGCGCGCCTACAACTCGCGTGCGCTGGGCGGCGAGTTCGACAACACGGAGATCGTCAAGCGGATGGTCAATCTGCGCCTGAAGATCGCCAACCTGCTCGGCTACGAGACCTACGCCGACTACGTGCTGGCCGACCGCATGGCCGAAAACACCGAGACGGTGGACGGATTCCTCGGCGAGCTGCTCGACGCGACCCGGGAGTATGCCGAGGAGGACTACCGCACCATCGCGGAGTATGCGCGTTCGCAGGGATTCGAGGGTGAGGTAATGCCCTGGGATTTCGCCTACTACTCGGAGAAGTACAAGAACGAGAAGTATGCCCTCAACGAGGAGCAGATCAAGCCTTACCTCCAGCTGGAGAGTGTCCGGGAGGGTATCTTCCTGCTGGCCAACAAGCTCTACGGACTCAACTTCACGCCCAACACCGACATTCAGGTCTATCATCCGGAGGTAACCGCCTACGACGTTACCGACCGCGACGGCCGCTTCCTGTCGGTGCTCTACCTCGACTTCTTCCCGCGCGAGACCAAGCGGGGCGGTGCGTGGATGACCGAATTCCGGGGCTCGTCCGTGATCGAGGGGCAGGAGATGCGTCCGCTTGTGTCGCTGGTCATGAGCTTTACCAAGCCGACCGATACGATGCCCTCGCTGCTCACGTTCAACGAGCTGGAAACCTTCCTGCACGAGTTCGGCCATGCGCTGCACGGCATGCTGGCCGAGGGCGAGTACGAGTCGATAAACGGCACGAACGTCTATCGCGACTTCGTGGAGCTGCCCTCGCAGATCATGGAGAACTGGGCCACCGAGAAGGAGTTCCTCGACCTGTGGGCGAAGCACTACCAGACCGGCGAGCCGATTCCCGCCGAGCTGATCGAGCGGATCGTGGCGGCGAAGAACTACCAGGCCGCCTACTCCAACGTGCGGCAGCTGTCGTTCGCCATGTCGGATATGGCATGGCACAAGATCGCGGAGCCGTTCGAGGGCGACGTGGAAGATTTTGAGCGTGAGGCGATGGCTCCCACGCAGGTGCTGCCCGTGGTGGAGGGTACGGCCGTAGCGCCCGCCTTCAGCCACGTCTTCGGCGGCGGCTATGCGGCCGGATACTACGGCTACAAATGGGCCGAGGTGCTGGAGGCCGATGCCTTCTCGCTCTTCAAGGAGAAGGGGATCTTCAACCCCGAAGTCTCGGGTGCCTTCCGCCGCGAGGTGCTCTCGCGCGGCAGCCAGGAGCATCCGATGACGCTCTACGTCGCATTCCGGGGCCACAAGCCCGAGACGAAGGCGCTGATCGAGAAGATGGGACTGGGAAAATAGGGTCGCGCGGGCGATCCTTTGACGGAAAGCGGTCGGGGCGGTTGCGCCCCGGCCGCTTTCGTATGCGGGGCGGGCGGATTCCGTCCTATCCGAGCAGAAGCAGACTGCCGGCCATGACGGCCATGCCGGCGACCACGCCGTAGATGGAGGTGTGGGCTTCGCCGTATTCGCGCGCGGCGGGAAGCAGTTCGTCGATCGAGATGAAGACCATGATGCCCGCAACGCCGGCCAGCAGGCAGCCCATCAGCAGCGGCGAGAGGAAGGGCATCAGCAGGAAGTAGGCGAGCACCGCGCCCACCGGCTCGGCCAGTCCCGAGAGCAGCGAGAGCCGGAAGGCCTTCGCGCGGCTGCCCGTCGCGTAGAAGACCGGCACGGAGACGGCGATCCCCTCGGGGATGTTGTGGATGGCGATGGCGACGGCGATCGCCACGCCGAGCGCGGGATCCTCGGCCGCCGTGGCGAAGGTGGCGATCCCTTCGGGGAAGTTGTGTATGGCGATGGCCAGTGCGGTCATCAGTCCCATGCGCATCAGCTTCGGATTCTTCGGCCGCTCGGTCATCTCTTCGAGCTTGTGGGCCTCGTGCGGATTCTCGACCGAGGGAACCAGCCGGTCGATGATGCCGATGAGCAGCACCCCGCCGAAGAAGGCGAGCGTCGTGATGCCCGCTCCCGTCCGCGGGCCGTAGTCCGCGGCGATCGCCTCGCGGGCCTGCTGGAAAAGCTCGACGAACGAGACGTAGATCATCACGCCGCCCGAGAGTCCCAGCGAGAAGGAGAGCAGGCGCTTGTTGGTGCGGCGGGCGAAGAGGGCGATGGTGCTGCCGATGCCGGTGGCCAGGCCGGCCCCCAGCGTCAGCAGCAGGGGGACGAGGAGCGAATGGTGTGTCATGAGGCGGTCGTTTTTTCTGCGGGCGGCGGTCTGCGGCCCCGTTTTTCCACATTGCGAGCAAATATAGTGCGTTTTTAGGCCGGGCTTGCGGTCCGCGGCGCGGAGGTGGGGCGAAATCCCCCGATCGGGGGATGATTCGCCGGAGTGTTTCCCCGAAAAGCGGGAGTTTCCGGCCGCGAATATTTTCACGGGATTGATTTGTCCGGGTCGCAAATTTTGCTTATCTTTGCCTCCGAAATCTAACCGGAAAAACGATATTCGAATGTTACGCAGCAAACCGCACATATCGCAGAGATCCATGCGCCAGCGTAACAGCGATTTCCGAAACGGTTCGTCGGAATACGCCTCCGGTTTTTTTGATGGATTTTCCAATTTAGGGTAGCTGTTCGGCTGCCCTCTTTTTTGTACGCGTATGCCCGCTGTCGGGCGAACGAAATTGCGAACGAGATGAAAACGATACTCAAAGGAGCGACAATCTACCGCGACGGTGCTTTCGTGCAGGGCGATCTGGCCTTCGAGCAGGAGCGTATCGTCGCCCTCGGCGACGGGATCGTAGCCGGGCCCGATGACCTGGTCGTCGATCTGACGGGATGCTGCGTGGTGCCCGGCCTGGTGGACGTGCATGTCCACCTGCGCGAACCCGGCTTCACGGCCAAGGAGACCATTGCGAGCGGAACGGCCGCCGCCGCACACGGCGGCTATACGACCGTCTGCGCCATGCCCAACCTCGACCCTGCGCCCGATTCGCCGGAGCACCTGGCCGTGGAGCTGGAGGCTATCCGCCGCGATGCCGCGGTGCGGGTGCTGCCCTACGGCTGCATCACGCGCGGACAGAAGGGCCGTGGCGAACTGGTCGATTTCGAGGCCCTCGCGCCCGAGGTCGTCGGCTTTTCGGACGACGGACGGGGCGTGCAGGAGGAGCCGCTCATGGCCGAGGCGATGCGCCGGGCCGCCCGCACGGGCCGTCCGATCGTGGCCCACTGCGAGGTCGATGAGCTGCTGCGCGGCGGATACATCCACGACGGCGTTTACTGTCGCGAGCACGGACACAAGGGCATCTGCTCGGAGAGCGAGTGGCGGCAGGTCGAGCGCGACATCCGCCTGGCGGCCGAGGCCGGGTGCCGCTACCATGTCTGCCACGTCTCGACCCGCGAGAGCGTCGAACTGATCCGTCGCGCGAAGGCGGCGGGGCTTCCCGTGAGCGGCGAGACGGCTCCCCACTACCTGCTCCTCTGCGACGAGGACCTGCAGGAGGAGGGGCGCTTCAAGATGAACCCGCCGCTGCGCGGCCGCGAGGACCGCGAGGCGCTGCTGGCGGCTGTTGCCGACGGGACGATCGAGGCGATCGCCACCGACCATGCGCCCCATACGGCCGAGCAGAAGTCGCGCGGCCTCCGCGACAGCGCGATGGGGATCGTCGGACTGGAGTGCGCCTTCCCGCTGCTCTACACCTACCTGGTAAAACGGGGCGTGCTGACCCTCGCGCAGCTCGTCGAACGCATGTCGGAGGGACCCCGCCGCCTCTTTTCGCTGGGCGGGGGGCTGCGGCCGGGCGAGCCGGCCGACCTGACGGTGTTCGACCTGAATGCCGAGTATGCGATCGATCCCGGCGATTTCCTCTCGATGGGTCGCGCCACCCCCTTCGCCGGATGGCGCGTGGCGGGGCGCACGCTCTGGACGGTCGTCGGCGGGCGCACGGCCTATGCGGCGGAAAGTTTGAAAGGACAAATAACGAAATAACGAGATATGAAACCATTTACCAAAAAAATCGTGCTGGAATCGGGCCGTGAGTTTTACGGCTACGGATTCGGCGCGGACAAGGAGTCGGTGTGCGAGATCGTCTTCAACACCTCGATGGTCGGTTATCAGGAGATTCTTTCCGATCCCTCCTATACCGACCAGATGGTCGTGATGACCTATCCGCTCATCGGCAACTACGGCATCACGGACGAGGACTACGAGACCCGTTACCCGACTATCGGCGGCATGATCGTGCGCGAGTACAACGACATCCCGAGCAACTTCCGTTACACCAAGACCCTCGGCGAGGTGTGCGAGGAGTACGGCATTCCCTGCATCTGGGGGGTCGATACCCGCATGCTCACGCGCATCATCCGCGACGAGGGCAGCCAGCGGATCATCCTGACCGATGCCGATACGCCGGTCGAGGAGGCGCTGCGCCGTATCGCGGCTTCGCCCCTGCGTCACGACATGGTCGAGCGCGTGAGCTGCCGCAAGCGCTGGTTCTCCCGCACGGCCAACCACCGGTTCGACGTGGTGGCGGTCGATTGCGGCATCAAGTACAACATCATCCGCAAGCTCAACGAGCGGGGCTGCAACGTCACGGTGGTGCCCTGCGACATCACGGCCGACGAGGTGCTGGCCTTCCGGCCCGACGGTCTGTTCCTCTCGAACGGTCCGGGCGATCCGACCGACGCGGAGTCGGTCATCCGGCTGGTACGTGAGCTTCGGGGCCGTCTGCCGATCTTCGGCATCTGCCTGGGCCACCAGATCATCTCGCTGGCCTACGGGGCGCGCACCTTCAAGATGAAGTTCGGCCACCGGGGCGGCAACCATCCGGTCAAGCGGCTCGAGACGGGCAAGATCGAGATCACGAGCCAGAACCACAGCTTCGCGGTCGATATCGACTCGCTGAAGGATACCCGCCTGGAGCTGACCCACCTCAATCTGCTCGACAATACGGCCGAGGGCGTGGAGTGCCGCGAGGACCGGATCTTCAGCGTCCAGTATCATCCCGAAAGCGCGCCCGGTCCGCAGGACAGCGCCTATCTGTTCGATAAGTTCATTAAAATGATGGAGGAGAGTAAAAATGCCTAAGAGAACCGACATAAAGAAAGTGATGGTCATCGGCTCCGGCCCGATCGTGATCGGACAGGCCGCCGAGTTCGACTATGCGGGCACGCAGGCCTGCCTCGCCCTCAAGGAAGAGGGATACGAAGTGGTGCTGGTCAATTCCAACCCGGCGACGATCCAGACCGATACGCAGATCGCCGACAAGGTCTATATGGAGCCTCTCACGCTCGAATACGTGGCCAAGATCGTCCGCTACGAGCGTCCCGATGCCATCGTGCCGGGTCTGGGCGGCCAGACGGGTCTGAACCTGGCGGTGCAGCTGGCCAAGAAGGGCGTGCTGCAGGAGTGTCAGGTGGAGATTCTGGGCACCTCGTTCGAGAGCATCGAGCAGGCCGAGGACCGCGAGCTGTTCAAGGAGCTGTGCGAGTCGCTCGGCGAGCCGGTGCTTCCGTCGGTCATCGCCAACTCGATCGAGGAGGGTGTGGCTGCCGCCGCGCAGATCGGCTATCCCGTGGTGCTGCGCCCGGCCTTCACGCTGGGCGGTACGGGCGGCGGCTTCGCCGACAACGAGACGCAGCTGCGCGAGATGATGCGCGGCGCGCTCTTCCTCTCGCCGGTGCACCAGGTGCTCATCGAGAAGAGCATCAAGGGCTACAAGGAGATCGAGTACGAAGTGATCCGCGACAGCAACGATACGGCCATCGCCATCTGCAACATGGAGAACATCGACCCGGTCGGTGTCCACACGGGCGACTCGATCGTGGTGGCTCCGAGCCAGACGCTGACCAACAAGGAGTATCAGCTGCTGCGCGACAGCGCCCTGAAGCTGATCCGCGCCCTGAAGATCGAGGGCGGCTGCAACGTGCAGTTCGCGCTCGACCCCCTCTCGTTCAAATACTACCTGATCGAGGTCAATCCCCGCGTGTCGCGCTCGTCGGCGTTGGCCTCGAAGGCCAGCGGCTATCCGATCGCCCGCGTGAGCGCCAAGATCGCCGTCGGACTGACGCTCGACGAGATCCGCATCGCCAACACCCCTGCCAGCTTCGAGCCGGCGCTGGACTACGTGGTTACCAAGATCGCCCGCTTCCCGTTCGACAAGTTCAGCGATGCCTCGAACAAGCTCGGCACCCAGATGAAGGCCACGGGCGAGGTCATGTCGGTGGGCCGCACGATGGAGGAGAGCCTCCTGAAGGCCGTGCGCTCGCTCGAGACGGGCGTGTGCCATATCTATCACAAGAAATTCGACGAGTGGACCATCGACGAGATGCTCTCCTACATCAAGGAGGGCACGGACGACCGCCTCTACGCCATCGCGCAGCTGATCCGCAAGGGGGTCGATCTGTCGCTGATCTACAACAGCACCAAGATCGACATGTTCTTCCTCGAGAAGTTCCGGAACATCGTCGAGTTCGAAAAGGTCGTGGCGGCCCGCCCGCGTGATCCGGAGACGCTGCGCGATGCCAAGCGCATGGGATTCAGCGACAAGTTCATCGGCCAGCTGTGGGGCATGAGCCAGAAGGATATGTTCCTCCTGCGCCGCGAACTGGGCATCATGCCCGTCTATAAGATGATCGACACCTGCGCGAGTGAATTCTCCTCCTACGTGCCTTATTTCTACTCGACCTACGAACAGGAGAACGAGTCGAAGGTAAGCGATCGGGAGAAGATCGTGGTGCTCGGCTCGGGTCCGATCCGCATCGGCCAGGGTGTCGAGTTCGACTATTCGACCGTGCACGCCATCTGGTCGATCCGCGAGGCGGGCTACGAGGCGATCATCATCAACAACAACCCCGAGACCGTCTCGACCGACTACACCACCAGCGACAAGCTCTATTTCGAGCCGCTGACCGTCGAGGACGTGATGAACGTCATCGTCCACGAGCAGCCCAAGGGCATCGTCGTCTCGCTCGGCGGCCAGACGGCCATCAACCTGGCCGAGCCGCTGCACGAGCTGGGCGTGCCCATCATCGGCACCGGTGTCGAGGCGATCTGCAACGCCGAGGACCGGGGGCGTTTCGAGAAGATCATGGAGGAGCTGGGCATTCCCCAGCCCGAGGCGGAGGCCGTGACCGACATCGAGGCGGGCGTGCGCGCCGCCGAGCGGATCGGCTATCCGGTGCTGGTGCGCCCGAGCTTCGTGCTGGGCGGCCGTGCGATGCAGATCGTCTCCAACGAGGAGCGGCTGCGCCACTACCTCCAGACGGCCGTCGAGGTCAATGAGGACAGCCCCGTGCTGGTCGATCGCTACATCATGGGCCGCGAGCTGGAGGTGGATGCCATCTGCGACGGCGAACAGGTCTTCATACCCGGCATCATGGAGCACGTCGAGAAGACGGGTATCCATTCGGGCGACTCGATCAGCGTCTATCCCACCTTCAGCGTGGGCGAGCAGGCCAAGCGTAAGATCATCGACTATACGGTCAAGCTCGGCCGGCGGATCGGCATCGTCGGTCTCTACAACATTCAGTTCATTCTCGACGGTGAGGACGACGTTTACGTCATCGAGGTCAATCCCCGTTCGTCGCGCACGGTACCCTTCCTCTCGAAGGCGACGGGTGTGCCGATGGCCGACATCGCCACGCGCGTGATTCTAGGCCGTTCGCTGCGCGAGCAGGGCATCACGGAGGTCTATGGCCGCGAGCGCACCCGCTGGTTCGTCAAGGCTCCGGCCTTCTCGTTCGCCAAGATCCGGGGCATGGAGTCCTACCTCTCGCCCGAGATGAAATCGACGGGCGAGGCGATCGGCTACGACAACAAGCTCACGCGCGCCCTCTACAAGGCGCTGCAATCGTCGGGCATGACCGTCTCGAACTACGGCACCATCTTCCTCACGATCGCCGACAAGGACAAGGAGGCCGCGCTGCCGCTGGTGCGCCGCTTCTACGACCTGGGCTTCAACATCGAGGCGACGAAGGGCACGGCCGAGTTCCTGCGCCGCCACGGTATCCGCACCCGCACGCGCCGCAAGCTGAGCGAGGGCAGCAGCGAGATCATCGACTCGCTGCGCCAGGGCCATGTAAGCTACGTCATCAACACGATCGACATCAACCAGCACAACACCCGCCTGGACGGCTACGAGATCCGCCGCACGGCCGTCGAGAACAACGTGACGATCTTCACGGCGCTCGAGACGGTCAAGGTGCTGCTCGACGTGCTGGAGGAGATCACGCTGGGCGTTTCGACCATCGACGCGGAGTAGCGGGAGGCGAGTGCTTTTCACGGAGCGGCCGTGCTTTCGGTGTGCGGCCGCTCCGAAAAAAGATAGAGACCATGTATAAGAAAGGAACATATACCATACTGACCAACGAGCCGCTCACGCCGACCGTATGGCGGATGACGCTCGAAGGCGATACGCAATACTTTACCCGTCCCGGGCAGTTCGTCAATATCGAGATCGAGGGGCTGTTTCTGCGCCGTCCGATTTCGGTGTGCGACTACGACGGGCGGACGCTGACGCTTATCTACAAGGTCGTGGGCGAGGGCACGGAGCGCATGAGCCGCATGGCGGCGGGTACGAAGCTCGACCTGCTGACCGGCCTGGGCAACGGCTTCGATCCGGAGGCCTGCGGGCCGCGTCCGCTGCTCGTGGGCGGCGGAGTGGGGGTGCCCCCGCTCTACAACCTGGCCCGGACGCTGATCGCCCGGGGATGCGCGGTAAGCGTGGTGCTCGGGTTCAACACCGCCGAGGAGATCTTCTACGAAGAGGAGTTCCGGCGGCTCGGGGCCGAGGTCCATGTGGCGACGGCGGACGGCTCGCGCGGGGTGCGGGGATTCGTCACGACGGTGCTCGCCGAGCGCGGCATCGACTGCGACTATTTCTACGCCTGCGGCCCGCTGCCGATGCTGCGGGCGCTGAGCGAGGCGACGGGCGACGTGCCGGGCGAGCTGAGTTTCGAGGAGCGCATGGGGTGCGGCTTCGGCGGCTGCATGGGCTGCTCGTGCCAGACGCGCAACGGCTCGAAGCGCATCTGCAAGGAGGGGCCCGTGCTGAAGAAAGAGGAGGTCATTTGGTAAAATTCAAAAGCACAGTGCGACATGCAAGATAGAAAGTTGGACACCTCGGTGATCCTTAGCGGCCTGAAGCTGGACAACCCGGTCGTTCCGGCCAGCGGAACGTTCGGCTACGGCAACGAATACAAGGATTTCTACGACATCAACATCCTGGGCTCGTTCTCCTTCAAGGGAACCACGCGCGAACCCCGCTTCGGCAACCCGACACCCCGCATCGCCGAATGTACGGCGGGAATGATCAATGCGGTGGGGCTGCAGAATCCCGGCATCGACGCGGTCATCGGCGAGGAGCTGCCCCGCCTGAAGACCTTTTTCCGCAAGCCGGTCATCGCCAACATCAGCGGCTTCTCGATCGAGGAGTATGCCTACTGCTGCGAGCGGATTGACCGCGAGGAGCAGGTGGGAATCATCGAGGTCAATGTGAGCTGCCCCAACGTGCGGCACGGAGGCATGAGCTTCGGCACTTCGCCCGAGGCTGCGGCCGAAGTGACGCGCGCCGTGAAGGCCGTGACGACCAAGCCGGTCTATATCAAGCTCAGCCCCAACGTGACCGACATCGTGGCGATCGCCCGGGCGTGCGAGGAGGCCGGTGCCGACGGCATCTGCCTCATCAACACGATGCTGGGCATGCGGATCGACCTGAAGCGCCGCCGGCCGGTCATCGCCAATACGATGGGAGGCTTCTCCGGCTCGGCGATCTTCCCGGTGGCCGTGCGGATGGTCTATCAGGTGGCCAAGGCGTGCCGGATTCCCGTCATGGGATGCGGCGGCGTGGAGACGGCCCGCGACGTGATCGAGATGATGATGGCCGGCGCTACGGCCGTGCAGGTGGGGGCCGCCAACCTGCGCAATCCCTACGCCTCGAAGCAGATCGTCGAGGAGCTGCCCCGCGAGATGGAGCGGCTCGGTATCGAGCGCCTCTCCGAGATCATCGGCTGCGTGGAGTAGGCCGGGATTTTCATATGAATTGTTGATTTAACGAAAAAAATAGAACGGATATGAACAACGATAACCGCGATGTGATCATCGCCTGCGACTTCAGCAGCGCGGAGGAGACCTTCCGCTTTCTGGACCTGTTCCGCGACGAGGAGCGCAAACCTTTCCTGAAGATCGGCATGGAGCTTTTCTATGCCGAGGGACCCGAGATCGTGCGGGAGATCAAGCGCCGGGGCCACCGGATCTTCCTCGATCTGAAGCTGCACGACATTCCCAACACGGTCCGCAAGGCGATGGCGGTGCTTTCGCGTCTGGAGGTCGATATGTGCAACGTCCATGCCGCCGGTACGATCGACATGATGCGTGCGGCCATCGAGGGGCTGACCCGTCCGGACGGCACGCGTCCGCTGCTGATCGCTGTTACGCAGCTGACCTCCACTTCCGAGGAGCGCATGCAGCGCGAGCTGCTGATCGGTGCCTCGATCAACGACACGATCGTCAAGTACGCGCGCAACACCTGCGAGGCGGGGCTGGACGGCGTGGTCTGCTCGCCGCTGGAGGCCGGCATGGTCAAGGAGGCGTGCGGCCGACAGTTCCTGACCGTCACGCCGGGCGTGCGTTTCGCCGACGGCGACGTGGCCGACCAGGTGCGTGTGACCACCCCTGCCCGTGCGCGCGAGATCGGTTCGGACTATATCGTGGTGGGTCGTCCCATCACGGCTGCGGCCGATCCGGTAGCGGCCTACCGCCGCTGCGTCGCGGAGTTCATCGGATAACCGCCGGAGGTTGAGGATGAAGCCGGTCAAGTTTTTCTATCAGCCCCGCTGTCCCCACTGCCTGCGCGCGATGGAGGAGATGGACGCGCTGCTGGCGCGGGAACCCTATGCGCGGCTGTCGGTCGAGCGGATCGACGAGCTGGCGGAGCCGGAGCTGGCCGACCGTTACGACTACTACTATGTCCCGACCTTCTACGTGGGCGACAGCAAGGCGCACGAAGGGGCTATCCGCCCCGGGGAGGTCGAGGCGGTGCTGCGGCGCGCGCTCGATCGGGAGTGATCGCGTCCGGACCGCTGCCGTCCTGCCGCGAAGAGGCGAGAAGGGGCGGAGGAAGTGCGGGCGAGAGGGGAGACGCGGAGTCCGCTTCCTGCCCTGCAAACAAGATAATTATCGAACAAAACGAAAAGATATGGAAAGAAAAATTGCCAAAGGACTGCTTTCGATCGGCGCGGTATTCCTGCGTCCCGAGCAGCCGTTTACCTGGGCGAGCGGTATCAAAAGCCCGATTTATTGCGACAACCGTCTGATCCTGACCGCACCCGAGGTGCGGGGGCAGGTCGAGGCGGCGATCGCCGAGACCGTGCGGGCGAAGTTCCCCGCCTGCGAGGTGCTGATGGGCACCTCGACGGCCGGCATCGCCCACGCAGCCATTGCGGCCACGATCCTCGATCTGCCGATGGGCTATGTCCGCAGCGGCTCGAAGGACCACGGCCGCGGCAACCAGATCGAGGGCAAGCTCGAGAAGGGACAGAAGGTGGTCGTCATCGAGGACCTGATCTCGACGGCCGGATCGTGCATCGAGGTGGTCGAGGCGCTGCGCGCCGCGGGTGCCGAGGTGCTGGGCGTGGTAAGCATCTTTACCTACGGCATGAAGAAGGGGCTGGAGCGTCTGCAGCAGGCCGACGTGGTAAACTACAGCCTCTCGAACCTCGACGCGCTGGTCGAGGTGGCGGCCGAGGAGGGATATATCCGTCCGGAGGACCGGCAGCGGCTGATCGCCTTCCGCAACAACCCCTCCGACGAGAGCTGGATCAACAAATAGCCGGAAGCCATGCGCCATTTGATCGACCCTACGGATCTTTCGGTCGCCGAGACCGCTCAGATCATCGCCCTGGCGGAGGACATCATCGCCAATCGGGAGAAATACAGCCAGGTGTGCCGCGGCAGGAAGCTCGCCACGCTCTTCTATGAGCCTTCGACCCGGACGCGGCTCAGCTTCACGTCGGCCATGCTGGAGCTGGGCGGCAGCGTCATCGGCTTCTCGGATGCCAACTCCTCGTCGGTCACGAAGGGCGAGACGGTCGCCGACACGGTGCGGGTCATCCGCTGCTTCGCCGACATCATCGCCATGCGCCACTTCAAGGAGGGTGCGCCGCTCGTGGGGTCGCAGTATGCCGGCATTCCGGTCATCAATGCCGGCGACGGCAGCCGCAGCCACCCGACGCAGACGCTGACCGACCTGCTTACCATCAAGCGCGAGAAGGGGCGGCTGGATCATCTGACGATCGGTTTTTGCGGCGACCTCAAGTTCGGCCGTACGGTCCATTCGCTCATCCGGGCCATGTCGCGCTACGAGGGCATCCGCATCGTGCTGATCGCTCCCGAGGAGCTGCGCCTGCCGGAGTACATGCGCCACGAGATCGAGACGCAGACCCGGGGCGTGGAGTTCCGCGAGGCGGACACGCTGGAGGAGGCCATGCCCGAGCTGGACATTCTCTACATGACGCGCGTGCAGAAGGAGCGCTTCTTCGACGAGGCGGAGTACGAACGCGTGAAGGACAGCTTCGTGCTGGATGCCGCCAAGCTCCGCACGGCCAAGTCCGACATGATCGTGCTCCATCCGCTGCCCCGCGTGAACGAGATCGCCCGCGAGGTCGATAACGACCCGCGCGCCGCTTATTTCCGGCAGGTGGAGAACGGCAAGTTCGTCCGCATGGCGCTCATGTACGAGCTGCTGCGCTGGAACGAGGGGCTGCGCCCCGCCGCCGTGCCCGATCTGGCTCCGGACCTTTTCGCCGATCCGGCGCTGCGCTGTACGAACCCGCGCTGCATCGCGGCCACCGAGGATGTCGATCCGCTGTTCCGTCGTTCGGGCGATGCCTGCCGCTGTGCCTACTGCGAGGCGAAGATCGAATAATGCGATTCGGTGCGCTGTCGCATCTGTTTGCGGTCGGAGCGGCTCTGGAGGCTGCTCCGACCGCGATTTTTCGGGATGCGGTGTGCGTCGCGGGCCGTCGGGCGGCGTGCATGCCGGGCGGTGTGCGGGGGCGCGGAGCGCTCCGGTCGGTTTTGTGGAAACAATGTCGATAGAAATCTGGCCGGAATGTTAGGTTGGAGTCGAAATTATTCGTACATTTGCTGATGCAAATTCAACGGGACCCGAACGGGTCTCGCGGTGGTTCCGAAGAGTATGAAAAGAGTTGCGATGACCCATGCGCGCCGCAGGCGCAGAGCGATGATTCCGGTGCGTGCCGGGCGATGCGTCGCGACCTCGTGTGCGGGTCGTTTGAAGGAACGGATGCGGGGCGAGTCGAAGTTGCGATCGTCCGTCGCGATATGAAAACTTGCGCCGCTATGACAGGTCCTTGTCCTGGCGGCGCTTCTTTTATTATTTGTTGATTTAAAGATTGTTCTGAATATGAAAGTGGGAGTTATCATGGGTTCTACCAGTGATTGGGAGACGATGTCGGCTGCGGCGGAGACGCTCGCGTCGTTCGGCGTGGAGTTCGAAAAGAGGGTGGTAAGCGCCCACCGGACCCCCGATCTGCTGGTCGAATATGCCAAGACGGCCAAGGAGCGCGGTCTGCAGGTAATCATCGCGGGTGCGGGCGGTGCCGCCCACCTGCCGGGTATGGTCGCGAGCATGACACCGCTGCCCGTGATCGGCGTGCCGGTCAAGTCGCGGGCGCTCAGTGGGCTGGATTCGCTTCTCTCGATCGTTCAGATGCCGGCCGGCGTGCCGGTGGCGACCGTCGCCATCGGCGGTGCGAAGAATGCGGCGCTGATCGCCGTCTCCATCCTGGCCCTGCAGGACCGGGAGCTGGCCGCACGCCTGGAGGCGTTCCGCATGAAGCAGACCGAGGATGTATTGAAAGCCGAACTGTGATGGAGAAGCAGCAAGTCAAGACGATCGGAATTATCGGCGGAGGTCAGCTGGGGCTGATGATCGTCGAACAGGCCCGCCTGCTCGGGGCGCGCACCGTGTGCCTCGATCCGGCGGAGGACGCTCCGGCGTTCCGCCTGTGCGACGAGCATATCGTGGCCCGTTTCGACGATCCGGCGGCGCTCGAGGAGTTGTGCCGTCGCAGCGATGTGGTGACCTACGAATTCGAGAACGTTCCGGGCGACCTGCTGGTCGCGCTGGAGCGCAAGTATAACATCAAGCAGGGCTTCCGCCCCCTGTTCGACTCGCAGGACCGCCTGCGTGAGAAGAACAATGCCCGCGAGCACGGGCTGCCGACCCCCGATTTCGAGGCGGTCGATGACGCGGAGTCGCTGCGCCGGGCCGTCGCCCGGATCGGGTTCCCCTGCGTGCTCAAGACCCGCACGCTGGGTTACGACGGCCACGGACAGGCGGTGCTGCGCTCGGAGGCCGACCTGGAGCGGGCCGGCGAGCTGCTCGCGGTGCCCTGCATTCTGGAGGAGTTCATCCCGTTCGACTTCGAGGCGAGCGTCGTGGCCGTCTCGGACGGCGGGCAGGTGGTCTGTTTTCCCGTCGGGAGAAACATCCACCGGGAGGGGATTCTGGACCTCTGCATCGTGCCGGCCGAGATGCCGGAGGCGCTGCGCGACCGGATGACGGAGCGGACGCGGCGCTTCATGCGCGACTGCGGTTACCGCGGCATCCTGGCGATCGAATACTTCGTCAAGGGAGACGAGATCTACTTCAACGAGATGGCTCCCCGGCCCCACAACAGCGGCCACTGGACCATCGAGGGGGCCACGACCAACCAGTTCCGCGAGCTGTGCCGCTACCTGCTGGACATGCCGCTCGAGGAGCCGCGCCTGGTGGCTCCGACCGTGATGAAGAACATTCTGGGCCAGGATCTGGAGGCGGCCGAGGCGCTGGCGCGCGAGGAGCATCCGGATGTCTATGTACATGTTTACGGCAAGACCGTCTCCAAGCCCAAGCGCAAAATGGGGCATGTGACCTTCGTCGGGATGACCGGCGAGGAGTACGCCGCGCGCTGGGCGGACCGTTTCGTGAAATAAGAGCAAATGAAATAAAATGAAGAGTTACCGTATTTTTGTGGAGAAGCGACCCGAATTCCGGGTCGAGGCCGAGAGCATGTTGCGCGACCTGAACGTCAATCTCAACTTGTCGCTCGGGGGGCTGCGCCTGCTCAATGTATATGATCTGTTCGGTTTTTCGGAGGAGCTGCTCGCCAAGAGCCGCTATGCGGTCTTCGGAGAGATCGCTACCGACGAGGTGACCGACGAGTGCCGGATCGGCGATGTCAGCTCGCTGGCGATCGAGTACCTGCCCGGTCAGTTCGACCAGCGCGCCGCCTCGGCGGTCGATTGCGTGCGGCTGATCGACCCGTCGGCCGACGTGAAGATCAAGAGTTCGCGGCTGCTCGTTTTCCCGGAGAAACTCTCCGACGAGACGATGGCCCGCATCCGCCGCTACTGCATCAATGCGGTGGAGGCCCGCGAGAAGGACATGCGGGTGCTCGACGATCCGCAGAGCGCCTCCGTCGCACCGGTGGCGGTGCTGGAGGGATTCCGCGCGCTGGAGGAGGCCGACCTGGCCGCCTATTGCCGGGAGAACGGTCTGGCGATGAACGCCGACGACCTGCGCGAGGTGGTCCGCTACTTCCGCGGGGAGGGGCGCGATCCTTTCGAGACCGAGCTGCGCATTCTGGATACCTATTGGAGCGACCACTGCCGCCACACGACCTTTACCACCGAGCTGGAGAACATTTCGGTCGAGGAGTCGTTCGTGCGCGGGGAGATCGAGGGTTCGCTGGCGCTCTACCTGAAGATCCGCCGCGAGCTGGGTCGCGAGGCCAAGAGCATCTGCCTGATGGATCTGGCGACCATCGGTGCCCGCTACCTGCGCCACAAGGGGCTGCTCGACGACCTGGAGGTCAGCGAGGAGAACAACGCATGCAGCGTCTTCGTCGAGATCGAGGTCGATGGCAAGCCCGAGAAGTGGCTGCTCCAGTTCAAGAACGAAACCCATAACCACCCGACCGAGATCGAACCCTTCGGCGGAGCCTCGACCTGTCTGGGCGGCGCGATCCGCGACCCGCTGTCGGGCCGCAGCTACGTCTATCAGGCGATGCGCGTGACGGGTGCGGGCGATATCTACCAGCCCGTGAACGAGACGCTGCCGGGCAAGCTGCCGCAGCGGATCATCAGCCTCAAGGCTGCGGCCGGCTATTCGAGCTACGGCAACCAGATCGGTCTGGCCACCACCCACGTCCGCGAGGTCTATCATCCGGGCTACGTGGCCAAGCGTCTGGAGGTCGGTGCCGTCGTCGGTGCCGTGAAGGCGGAGAACGTGCGCCGGGAGTCGCCCGCTGCGGGCGACGTGGTGCTGATGCTGGGCGGCCGGACGGGCCGCGACGGCGTGGGCGGCGCGACGGGATCGTCGAAGGAGCACACCGACAAGTCGCTGGAGATGTGCGGCAGCGAGGTGCAGAAGGGCAATGCCCCCGAGGAGCGCAAGCTGGAGCGGCTCTTCCGCCGCCCGGAGGTAACGCGCCTGATCAAGAAGTCGAACGACTTCGGTGCGGGCGGCGTGAGCGTGGCCATCGGCGAGCTGGCCGACGGACTGGAGATCTGGCTCGACCGCGTGCCGACCAAGTACAGCGGCCTGAATGCGACGGAGCTGGCCATCAGCGAGTCGCAGGAGCGCATGGCCGTCGTGATCGAGCCGAAGGACGAGGAGGAGTTCAAGCGCTACTGCGCCGAAGAGAATATCGAGGTAACCCATGTGGCCGACGTGACCGACACGCGCCGCATGAGAATGTATCATAAGGAGCGGCTCGTGGTCGATCTCTCCCGCGACTTCATCGACAGCGCGGGTGCCAAGCACTATGCCGAGGCGGAGATCGGGGCGGTCGAGGAGCGCGACCCGTTCCGCCGCGAACCCGAGGGGGCCGATCTGCGGCAGCGGATGGAGCACCTGCTGGCCGACGACAACGTCGTCTCGCAGAAGGGACTGATCGAGATGTTCGACTCGACGATCGGCGCTTCGACCGTGCTGATGCCTTTCGGCGGCCGCACGCAGCGTTCCGAGACGCAGGTTTCGGTGCAGAAGCTCCCGACGGAGGGCTACACCGATGCGGCCAGCATCATGGCCTTCGGCTACGACCCCTTCCTGGCATCGTGGAGTCCCTACCACGGCGCGGCCTATGCCGTCGTGGATGCCGCCGCGAAGGTGGTGGCGGCCGGTGCCCGCTACGATAGGATGCGCTACTCCTACCAGGAGTATTTCGAGCGCATGACCAAGTCGCCCCGCACGTGGGGCAAGCCGCTCGCCGCGCTGCTCGGTGCGCTGAAGATGCAGGTAGAGCTGGGGCTGCCCTCGATCGGCGGCAAGGACTCGATGAGCGGAACGTTCGAGCAGATCAACGTGCCGCCGATGCTGATGGCCTTCGGCATCACGACCGTCGATGCCGGCCGGGTAATCTCGACCGACTTCAAGGCGGGCGGTCACTATATTTATCTGGTGCGCCATACGCCGCTGGAGAGCCGCATGCCCGATACCGAGGCGCTCAAGCGCAACTTCGATTTCGTCAGCTCGGCCATCGAGCGGGGTACGGTCGTGTCGGGCTATGCCGTCGGCTTCGGCGGCGTGGCCGAGGCGCTGGCCAAGATGTCGTTCGGCAACGAGATCGGCGCTGCGGTCGAGCTGGATGAGCGCACGCTGTTCGACCGTGCCTACGGTTCGATCGTGGTCGAAAGCACCGAGCCGCTCGATTTCCCGGCGGCGGAACTGCTGGGACGCACCGCGGACGAGGCGGTCCTTACCGTCAATGGGGTGCGGATGCCGCTCGAGGAGCTGTACCGGGCCAACACGGAGCGTTTCGCCGCGATCTATCCCGACAAGGGCGACAACCGCGCCACCGTCATGGAGCAGGTGCCCGGAACGCGCCGGATCGAGTATCCGGGCGAGGCGGTGGAGCATCCGGTGGTCTTCATTCCCGTGTTCCCCGGCTCGAACTGCGACTACGACACGGCCCGCGCTTTCCGCCGTGCGGGTGCCGAGGTGCGCAGCGAGGTCTTCTGCAACCTGACGGCCGAGGATATCTTCCGTTCGATCCGCCGCATGAAGGAGGCGATCGCGTCGTGCCACATCCTGGCGCTGTGCGGCGGTTTCTCTGCGGGCGACGAGCCGGACGGAAGCGGTAAGTTCATTGCCAATGTGTTGAACAACAAAGATATTTCCGAAGAGGTCCACCGCCTGCTGGATCGCGGCGGCCTGATCCTGGGCATCTGCAACGGTTTCCAGGCGCTGGTCAAGTCGGGTCTGCTGCCCTACGGACGACTGGGGCAGGTGACGGCCGATTCGCCGACGCTCTTCCGCAACGACATCAACCGCCACATCTCGCAGATCGTGACCACGCGGGTGGCTACCGCCGCCTCGCCCTGGCTGAGCAGCTTCGCGGCGGGCGACCTGCACTCGATCGCCGTCAGCCACGGCGAGGGCAAGTTCGTGGTCGGCGAGGAGCTGGCGCGCGAGCTCTTCGAGAACGGCCAGGTGGCATTCCAGTATGTCGGTCCCGACGGCCGGCCGACGGCTCAGGCTCCCTACAACCCCAACGGTTCGAGCTATGCGATCGAGGGTCTCGTCAGCCGCGACGGCCGCATCCTGGGCAAGATGGGACACACGGAGCGCTACGACCGCAACCTCTTCAAAAACATCGCGGGCGAGAAGGTGCAGGACATCTTCGGCAATGCGGTGAACTATTTCCGAAAGAAACAATAAGAACTCAAAAACATAAACACACTATGCAACAAGGCGAAATGCTTTACGAAGGCAAGGCCAAGCAGGTCTTCCTCACGGACGATCCCGACACGATTCTGATTCATTACAAGGATGCGGCCACCGCTTTCAACAACATCAAGAAGGCGACCATTGAGAACAAGGGCGTGCTGAACAACCGGATCTCGACCCTGATTTTCGAGTACCTGAAGAAGCAGGGGATCAGGACCCACTACATCGAGACGCTCAACGACCGCGACCAGCTCTGCCGTCGCGTCGAGATCATCCCGCTGGAGGTCATCGTGCGCAACGTGATCGCCGGTTCGATGGCGCAGCGTCTGGGCATCGAGGAGGGTACGAAACCCTCGAACGTGATCTTCGACCTCTGCTACAAGAACGACGAGCTGGGCGATCCGCTCATCAACGACCACCATGCCGTCGCGCTGGGTGCCGTGACTTACGACGAGCTCAAGCAGATCTACGACATGACGGCCGAGATCAACCGGGCGCTCACGGAGCTGTTCGCCCGCATGAACATCAACCTGATCGACTTCAAGATCGAATTCGGCCGCACGTCGGACGGAGAGATCGTGCTGGCCGACGAGGTGTCGCCCGACACCTGCCGTCTGTGGGACGCTTCGACCAACGAGAAGCTCGACAAGGACCGCTTCCGCCGCGATCTGGGTAAGGTGCGCGAGGCGTACGAGGAGATCCTGGCCCGTCTGGAGAAAACGGTTAAACAGTAGGCGATGGCTGAGGAGAATCTGATGCAGCGGCCGATCGACGACCGGGAGATCCACGAGGAGTGCGGCGTGTTCGGCGTGGTGGGCGTTCCCGATGCGGCGACGCTGACCTACTACGGACTCCATGCCCTGCAACACCGGGGCCAGGAGGGGTGCGGCATCGTCAGCGTTTCGGACGAGGGCGCGCTGCGCCGCGTCAAGGGCGAGGGCCTCGTGACGGAGGTCTTCAACGAGACGAAGCTGGCCACGCTGACCGGCAGCATGGCCATCGGACACGTGCGCTATCCGACCGCGGGCGGTCGGGGCATCGAGAACGTGCAGCCTTTCCTGTTCCATCACAAGACGGGCGATTTCGCCCTGGCCCACAACGGCAACATCGTCAATTCGGAGCAGCTGCATGAGTTTCTGGAGCGCAAGGGCAGCCTCTTCCAGTCCACTTCGGACAGCGAGGTGCTGGCCCACCTGATCAAGAA
>CAMWGZ010000005.1 GCA_947173915.1 uncultured Alistipes sp. | reverse complement strand
CCGCAGCGCCGGACTGGGACCGCTGGCGGTCGAAAAACGCAAGGGACAGCTGACCGAAGGCAACGACTTCACCTACGCCGCGGCGCTCGACCTGAAGAGCCTGCGCTGCGGACACATCGAAATCGTGGGTGCCGGTCCGGGCGACCCCGATCTGATCTCGGTGCGGGGCCGCCGCTTCCTCGAGGAGGCCGATCTGATCCTCTACGCCGGCAGCCTCGTCCCGCGCGAGGTAACCGCCTGCGCCAAGACGGGAGCCGTCGTCCGCAGCTCCGCCTCGATGACCCTCGAAGAGCAGTTCGCCCTGATGAAAGAGTCCTACGACCGGGGCGAGCTGGTGGTGCGGCTCCACACGGGCGACCCCTGCATCTACGGAGCCATTCAGGAGCAGATGGCCTTCTTCGACCGCTACGGCATGCGCTACCACATCACGCCGGGCATCTCCTCGTTCCTGGCCGCGGCAGCCGAATTGCAGTCGCAGTTTACCATCCCCGAGAAGGTGCAGACCATCATCCTCACGCGGGGCGAGGGACGCACCCCGATGCCCGAGCGCGAACAGCTCCACCTGCTCGCTCGCTCGCAGAGCACCATGTGCATCTTCCTGAGCGCCGGCGTGGCCGACCAGGTGCAGCGCGAGTTGCTGGAGCACTACCCGCCCCAAACGCCGGTGGCCGTCTGCCACCACCTCACGTGGCCCGACCAGCGCATTTGGCGGGGCGAATTGCAGCACCTGGCCCAGATCGTAAAAGAGAACAAACTGACACTCACGACGATGATCGTCGTCGGCGAGGCGATCGACAACCGCAAGGGACTCTCGCGGCTCTACTCGAGCCACTTCAAACACCTCTTCCGCCCATGATCCTCATCCTGGGCGGCACGACCGAGGGCCGCATCGCCGTCGCGACCGCAGCGGAGGGGTGCGGTCCCTACTTCTACGCCACGCGGGGGGCGCAGCAGCGCATCGAGCTGCCGCACGGCGAGCGGCTCACGGGTGCGCTGGACACCGCCGCGATGGAGGCTTTCTGCCGCTCGCACGGAATCCGGCTGCTCGTCGATGCGGGACACCCCTTCGCCGAGGAGCTGCACCGCACCGTCGCCGCCGTCGCCCGCACGCTGGAGATTCCCGCCCTGCGGCTCGAACGGCAGTTCCCCGCAGCCGAACGGGACAACGCGACGCTCGTCCGCTGCGCCGATTACGACGAAGCCATGCGCCAGCTCGAACGGCACGGCATCCGCCGGCTGCTCGCCCTCACAGGGGTGCAGACCATCGGCCGGCTGCGCCCCTACTGGAGCCGCCACCCGCATACCCTCTTCCGCATACTGGACCGTCCCGAATCGCGGGAGCTGGCCGCCGCGCAGGGCTTTCCCGCCGAACGGCTGCTCTTCTTCCACGAGGGCGACGACGAACGGGAACTGCTGGAGCGCCTCCGCCCCGATGCCGTGCTGACCAAGGAGAGCGGCGAATCGGGCTACTTCTCCCGCAAGGCGGCGGCCGCACGCGAAGCAGGCATTCCGCTCTTCGTCGTGCAGCGTCCCGCACTCCCTCCCGGACTGGAACCCGTCGCAGGCGGCGAAGCATTGCGCCGCCGCATCGAGGAGCTGCTGCCGGGCTACTACCCGCTGCGCAGCGGCTACACCACCGGCACCTGTGCGACGGCCGCCGCCTACGCCGCGCTCGAACTGCTCCGGAGCGGCAGCCTGCCCCGCCACGTCACCGTGACGCTCCCCTGCGGCATCGAGGCCCGCCTGCCCGTCGAGCAGGGGGACTCGGGCGAGGGATGGGCCTCGGCCTCGGTCCGCAAGGAGGCGGGCGACGATCCCGATGCCACCAACCACTGCCTCATCACGGTCCGCATCGCCCCCAACAGCGCCGGCGAGGTGCGCTTCCTCCGGGGCGAGGGGGTCGGTCGCGTCACGCTGCCGGGCCTCGGCATCCCCGTCGGCGAACCGGCCGTGAACGCCACCCCGCGCCGCATGATCCGCGAGGCGGTCGCCGCAAGCGGACTGCCGGGAGCCGATGTCACCATCAGCGTGGCCGGAGGCGAAGAACTGGCCGCCCGGACCTTCAACCCCAAGCTGGGCATCGTGGGCGGCATCTCGATCATCGGCACCTCGGGCATCGTGCGCCCCTTCTCGAACGAAGCGTTCGTCGCCTCGATCCGCAAGGAGATCGAGGTGGCCCGGGCCACAGGCGGCCGGGGGCTGGTCATCAACTCGGGAGGCAAAAGCGAAGGCCCCGTCCGGCGGGAATTTACCGGCCTTCCGCCCCAGGCTTTCGTCCACTACGGCAACTTCATCGGCGAGACGCTCGCGGCGGCGGCCGATTGCGGCTTCCGCGAAGTCACGATGGGCATCATGCTCGGCAAGGCGGTCAAACTGGCCGAAGGCCATCTGGACACCCACAGCCGCAAGGTGGTCATGAACCTGGAGGTTCTCGCAGCGCTCGCCGCACTCAGCGGCTGCACGGAGACTGCAGCCGAAGCCATCGGCCGCATGACGCTCGCCCGCGAACTGTGGGAGCGGCTCGCGCCCGACGACCTCGACCGCCTCATGCCGGCGCTGCTGGCCGAATGCCGCCGCCACTGCACCCCGCTGCTGCGCGGAGGCCGCCTCTCGCTGCTGCTGATCTCGGAGGAGGGACGCATCGCCTGCCGAACGGAGGAGTAGAAAAAGCCGGGGCGGCATGCCCGCCCCGGCGGCCTGTCGCGGCAGCACCAGAGGCAGGTGCCGCGAAAAAAAGCGGAGCCTCCTTCTCGAGGCTCCGTTCCTACCGGTTTCTTATCAGCTGGAATTTGACCCCCGCCGAAAAATAGACGATGTCGGACAATGCGAGGGTGCGGTTGCCGCACTTGGCGATCAGATCGAGGTCGCTCACGCTCAGCTCGTAGAAGAGCGTGACATGGCGCAGGGCATTCCCCTCCCGGAGGTAGTAGGTCAGCCGCTGTCCGACACACAGATGCAGCCGCATGCGCGAGGTAAAGCCGTAGTAGCGGCTCGTGGGATAGCGGTCGGGCTCGCGCACCCAGTAATCCTCGCCCGAGATGAAATTCATGTAGATGCCGCAGGTAAAAGGCTCGACGGCCAGCCGACGGCTGCAACGGATGCTCCAGGGGATGTAGTTCTGCTTGAGCGTGAAGGTCGCATGGAACTTGTCGGAATAGGTGTGCGGCACGAAGCCGACCAGGGCATCGGTCTCCCAGCGGCATTTGCGGCCGTAGTCCCATCCGGCACCGAACGACAGGAATCCCATGCCGCCGGCATATTGCACCTTGAGGTGGGTCGGCACGATGCGTTCGATCCCCTCGTAGCCGACATGCTCGCGCCGGTCGAGCCTCCGCCCCCGCTCCGGAGCGACACGGCAACTGTCGCACCCCTGCGCCCGGCACTCGCCGCCGGAGAGCAGAGCGCCCAGCAGCCACAGGAGCAGCAGCACCCCGCCTCTAAAATTCGACACGCTCGCAATCATAACCCATTTCGTTTATGGTAAACACCAGATAGGAACGCTTCTGGATGTTGTCGCACATGTAGTAGTTCACCCCGTCGTCGAAAATATCCTCCACGAGAAAACGGTGGCCGTGACCGTGCACGCAGAACTCCAGTCCCGGGAACTCCCGAAGGCGGCTCTGGAAATAGGGGGCCACTCCGTTGTCGAACTGGTCGGAGTAGGGCTGCGCGTGCATGGCGACGACCGTCCTTTCGGCCTCGGCCGGATATTCGGCCAGCTGCCGCTCGATGAAATCGATATCGGGCACCGCCCGCGAGCGGTCGAACTCCAGCGAATTGGTATTCAGACAGACCACACGGACACTCCCCGCCGTGAAGGCGAAATCGACCGCCCCGAAGATCTCGCGGAAGATCCGCTCGCCCGTGGCGAGGCAGTCGTGGTTGCCGATCAGCACGACATAGGGCACGCGGAGCTGTTCGAGGATGTCGCGCTGCCGCTCGAACTCGGACCTCATGCCGAAATCGGCCATGTCGCCCGTGTGAATCACGAAATCCAGATCGTCCCGCCCGTTGAGCGCCGCCACCGCATCGCGCGTCTCGTCGTACCAGCGCTGGGTGTCGCTCAGCACGGCGAACCGCAGCGTCCGCCGCCCGGCGCAGGCCTCCTCGATGCGGGCGATGTTGCGTGCGTTGATTCCCCGCGCGCCCCGGATGCGGGTGTCATAGGGATGGTACTCCACCTGACAGCCGATCGACAGCAGCGCCATCATCGACAATATTATTATTTTGTATTTCATCATATTGCATCATTTGATCCGAATGGGGGGGGGTGTCCTGCGACAGCGATCCGGCCCGAAACTCCGACGGAGAAATACCGACATACTGCTTGAAGTATTTTCCGAAGAAGGACTGCGACGAGAAGTTGAGCAGCGAGGCGATCTCCTTGATGCTGACCGAAGGGTCGCGCAGCAGCTGCTTGGCATCGGTTATCACGGAACGGATGATCCACTGCAAGGCCGACTGCCCCGACTTCTCCTTGATGAGCGACGAAAAATAGCGGGGCGTGAGGTACTGCTCCTGGGCATAGAAGGTCACTTCGCGCTCCTGGCGGTGGTTGTGGTAGAGCGAAATGATGAATTTCTGGAAGATGCGGTCCTTGCGGTCGTTCGAAACGGGTTGCAGCGGATTTCCCGCCAGGTAGATGTCCAGAATGTCGTAGCAGAGGATGCGGAACAGGAGCAGCAGCTGCTCGTGGTAGATGGTCCTGCGCGGCGGCGGCAGCTCGGCCGCATCCTTCTGGAGCACCTTGCGCCGCAGCGTTTCGATGGAGCGCTCGATGCGGGCGTGCTGCTCGTCGCTGAGCGAGATGCAGGGGTGCTCGTGCAGGTAAAGCCCCCAGCGGGGATTGACCTTTTCGCTGTTCTCCTGCAAAAAACCCATGTCGATGACGATCATCTCGCCCCGCAGGTCGGTGCTCCTGTACCGGATCCGGACCCGGGAGGTCGGAAGGTAGAAGTACATGTCGCCCTTGCCGATGTGGTAGGGTTTGTCATCCAAGAGAATATCCGCCTCCCCCTCCTGGCAGAAGAAGATTCCGCACAGCTCCCGTTCGGCGATGACGGTCTTTTCATCGTACTCGAGCAGGGAGGAGGAGCTGATCGTAATGATTTCTATGGGTTGCATGGTTCCGCACATTGGTTATCGGCGACAAATTAACGGTTTTGCGGATAAAACGACAACCCTTTCGGCTCGTTTCGGACGAAAAACCAACAAATCGAACATCCTTTTCCCTGTTTTGGATTTACTCCCGCGGCCGGGCGGGCGGCCCTGCCGCAACCGAAAGCGCGTCCCGCACCCGTTCCGGGAACCGGCTCGCCCGCTACCGGCTCCGCCCCTGGTCGGCGACCTGCCGCATCAGGCGGCGGATCAGCGCAGGATCGCCCAGAAAGTAATCCCTGACCAGCCGCAGCCCCTCGTCGAACTCGAAGACATAGGGAACGGCCGTCGGCAGGTTCAGCTCGGCGATCGCCTCGTCGGAGATCCCCTTCAGGTGCTTGACCACGCCCCGCAGGCTGTTGCCGTGCGCGACCACCAGCAGGTCGTCGTAACGGCGCAGGTCGGGCAGCACGACGCACTGCCAGTAGGGAAGCACGCGCCGCACGGTCTGCGCGAGCGACTCGGTGCGGGGCAGTTCGCCGTCAGGCACGTCGGCATAGCGGGGATCGAAGCGGGGGTTGCGCGGGTCATCCTCAGGGAGCGGTGCCGGCGGTGTATCGTAGCTCCGCCGCCAGAGGCGCACCTGCTCCTCGCCGTAGCGGGCGGCCGTCTCGCCCTTGTCCAGTCCTTGCAGCACGCCGTAATGCTTCTCGTTGAGCCGCCAGCTCTTTTCGACGGGGATCCACATCCTGTCGAGCCGGTCGAGCACGCAATCGAGGGTCCGGACCGCCCGCCGGAGCAGGGATACATGCGCCTTGCCGATGCGGAAACCCTCGCTGCGGAGCTGATCGCCCGCACGCAGCGCCTCCTCGATGCCCCGGGGTGTCAGATCGACATCGGTCCATCCCGTAAAACGATTTTCCCTGTTCCAGAGGCTCTCGCCGTGCCGCAGCAATACGATTCTTTTCATACGTTCCCGTTTTTTGGGAACGCAGCTTCACGAACCGTGCCGGGCCGGCTCCTACTCGGAAAAAGCTCCGGACGAGGGCCGCCGCACGACCAGCAGCGAAAAATAGGGAAATTCGCGCCGGAGGATCTCCCCGGGCGAATCGGTCACGAACTGCCGGTCGGTGCCGACATTCTCGAAATAGCGCCACTCGAACTCCCCGCCCCGGGCGACCGCCTCGCGGACCGCCTCGCGGCTCTGCGAGAGCTTCATCACCACCGTCGTATGCTCCCCGGCCGAGGCGAGCAGCTCGGCGGCCGTCGCAACCGAGGGGAGCACCAGCAGCGACTCTCCGCCCTTGACCAGATGGAGTCCGGCGGCCGCAGCCGAAGCGATGAAGGCCGGGATGCCGGGGGTATAGGCCACCTCCGCACCCGCCTCGCACAGCAGGTCGCCGACGTAGTGGACCGAGGCGTAAAGCCCCGCATCGCCCTCGGCGACGACGGCGACCCGGCGGCCGGCCGACTGCTCCTCGCGAACGACCCGGCTCAGCTTCCGGTAGGCTTCGCGGGCCTGCTCCCTCCCCCGCTCCATCGGCAGTTCGAACGGGCGGATCCGCTCCCCGGGAATGTCGAGTGCGGCGAGAATCGAGGCGGCACGCGACAGCAGACGGCCCGTCGCAGGCTGCCTGGTAGCCGGGACATAAATGAGGTCGGACTCCTGCAACTGCCGGAGGGTCTTGAGCGTCACAAGCTCGGGATCGCCGGGACCGAGCGAAAGGATACGGACGGGATGGTTCATCGTAGGCACGAGTATATGATTCAATATGTGCGGCAAAGTTGCGAAAAAAATCGCGGGTCTGAAAATAATCCGCATCTTTGGCTGCGCCTTAGATACTTCCGCTCGGCAAAATACAAGCAAGCTTGTTTTTGCCCTCGCTTATTCGTATCTTTGACCGTTTTTCAAACGGAATAACGAATCATGCCAATGAGAAAACTCTTCGCTCCGGCACTATTTCTTCTGCTCGTCTGCGGAATCGCCGCCTGCGGACCCCGCCGCACCGCGACTGCCGACACCGCACGTCCCGCGACCGTCGCGGCAGCGGATTCGCTGCTCGGGGAGCTGCATCCCCGCCACGCCCGGGGATTCTCCGTCGCACGGAGCGGAGAGTGCACGCTGCTCGAGATCCGCGACCCGGAGATCGCCGGGAAAGAACCGATGGCGCGCCTGGCGCTGGTTCCGCGCGGCAGCCTGACAGCCGTCCCGGCCGGATACGAACGGGTCGAGGTGCCGGTCGAACGCATCGTCTGCATGACTTCGCTGCAGCTCTCGGGCTTCATCCGCCTGGGGCGCTGCGACCGGGTGGCGGGCATCGCCAGCTCGCGCCACCTGCACAACGAAACGATGCGCGGACAGGTCGCACGCGGACAGACGCGCCGCATCGGCATCGAAGGCAACTTCGACAGCGAGGCGATTCTCTCCATCGCCCCCGACCTGATCTTCATATCGCCCTACAAGCGCGGCGGCTACGATGCCCTGCGCGAGACGGGCATCCCGCTCATACCCCACCTGGGATACAAGGAGACCACCCCGCTCGGACAGGCCGAATGGATCAAGTTCGTCGCGCTGTTCACGGGCGACCGCGAGCGGGCCATGCGCACGTTCGACTCGATCGAGACCCGCTACGAGGCCCTGCGCGC
This sequence comes from uncultured Alistipes sp., assembly GCA_947173915.1. Lineage (GTDB taxonomy): Bacteria > Bacteroidota > Bacteroidia > Bacteroidales > Rikenellaceae > Alistipes. Next base: position 14,834 of record CAMWGZ010000005.1, on the reverse strand, counting down.
GCTGACCGAGCATGTGGAGCGGCGGCCCGTCGTCTTCAGCGGCGAACTCCGGGGCGGCAACTGGTATGCGGTGGGCGGCAGGAGCTTCCTGGCCGAGCTTTTCCGCGATGCGGGCGCCGACTACTTCCTCAAGGACGATCCCCGCTCGGGAGGTGTCATCCTCGACTTCGAACAGGTCTATAGCCAGGCGGCCGAAGCCGATTACTGGCGGATCCTCAACAGCTACGACGGCCGCTTCTCCTATGAGGCGCTGCGCCGCGAGGACGAACGCTACGCCGACTTCCGCGCCTGGAGGCAGCAGGGAGTGGTCTATTGCAACCTGCGGGAAAAACCCTTCTACGAAAACACCCCGACCGAACCGGAGGCGGTGCTGGCCGACCTGATACGGATCTTCCATCCCGACCTGCTGCCCGAAACGGAGGGAGGAACCTATTACGAATTACTCGAAGAATAGATGCGCAGGAAAACCGGATGGATCATGCTGGGCATCGTCGCAACGATCGCCGCACTCGCAGTGGCCAACCTGCTGCTGGGCACCGTCTCCATTCCGCTGCGGTCGGTCGCGGCGATTCTTTTCGGCAGCGACGGCGAATCGGAGATCTGGCGCAACATCGTCTGGAAGTCGCGCGTGCCGCAGACCCTCACGGCGCTGGTCGCCGGCGCGGGACTCTCGATCAGCGGACTGCAGATGCAGACCGTCTTCCGCAACCCGCTGGCCGGCCCCTCCATTCTGGGCGTAAGCTCGGGAGCGAGCCTGGGCGTAGCCTTCACGATCCTCTTTTCGGGACTCGGGGGCACGGCCCTCAGCCGCCTGGGCTACGCCGGCGAGGTGGCCCTCTCGCTGGCGGCGATCGTCGGCGCGATGCTGGTCATGGCGCTCATCGTCTATGTCTCGCAGAAGGTGCGCGGCAACGTCACGCTGCTCATCATCGGCGTAATGATCGGCTATGTGGCCAATGCCGTGATCGGGGTGCTGAAGTTCTTCAGCGTCGAGGAGGACATCCGCGCCTACGTGATCTGGGGACTGGGCAGCTTCGCCCGCGTATCGGGCGACCAGATGACGCTCTTCGTGAGCCTCATGGTCCTGCTGCTCCCCCTCTCGTTCCTGCTGATAAAGACCCAAAACCTGATGCTGCTGGGCGACGGCTACGCCCGCAACCTGGGGCTGAACGTCAAGCGTGCCCGGCTGCTGGTCATCGCCTCGTCGGGCGTACTGGTGGCCGTCGTCACGGCCTACTGCGGCCCGATCATGTTCCTCGGGCTGGCCGTGCCGCACCTCTGCCGGGGCATCTTCGCCACCTCCGACCACCGGGTCCTCATGCCCGCCTCGCTGCTGGTCGGCGCGGCCCTGGCCCTGGCCTGCAACCTGATCGCCCGCATGCCGGGATTCGAGGGGGTGCTGCCCGTCAATTCCGTGACGGCGCTGGTCGGTGCCCCGGTGGTCATCTGGGTGCTCTTCCGCCGCAGAAAAACGGAACTCAACGAATAACGGCAAGACAATGAAACGAACGACCATCGAGATCCGCGACCTGAGCATCGGCTACCGCACCCACCGCAAAACGCGGCAGGTGGGAAGCGGACTCGACGCATCGATCCGCAGCGGCGAGCTTACCTGCCTGCTCGGAGCCAACGGCGTAGGCAAATCGACGCTGCTGCGCACGCTGACCGCCTTCCAGCCGCCGCTGGCCGGCGAGGTGCGGATCTTCGACCGTCCGGTCGGGCAATACCGCACGGCGGAGCTGGCCCGGCTGCTCGGAGTGGTGCTGACCGAGAAGTGCGACCTCCACAACATGACCGTCGAGGAGCTGGTCGGCATGGGACGCAGCCCCTACACCGGCTTCTGGGGCGGACTGGGAAGAGAAGACCTGCGGCTGATCGACGAGGCGATCGACCGGGTCGGCATCGCCTCGCTGCGGGGACGGATGGTCCACACGCTGAGCGACGGAGAGCGTCAGAAAGTGATGATCGCCAAGGCACTGGCACAGCAGACGCCGGTCATTCTGCTCGACGAGCCGACCGCTTTTCTGGACTACCCCAGCAAGGTCGAGATCATGCAGCTGCTGCTGCGCCTCACGCGCGAGGCCGACCGCACGATCTTCCTCTCGACCCACGACCTGGAGCTGGCACTGCAGATCGCCGACCGCATCTGGCTCATGGAGGGCGAACGGGGAGTGACCGTAGGCACACCCGAAGATCTTTCGCTCGACGGCAGCATGGAACGCTTCTTTTCGCGGCGCGGCATTCGCTTCGACCGCCGCATCGGACTCTTCCGGGTCGTCCGCCCCTCCGTGCGAAGCATCGCCGTCGCCGGCAGCGGCGAACGCCGCGAGATGACCTGCAAGGCACTGCGCCGCACGGGAATCGATCCCGTCGCTGCGGACGGAGAGAAGAGACCGCTGGTCGAGATCACGGACGAGGCGTACCTGCTGCACGAGGCCTGCGGCAGCACCCGCTGCGCGACCATCGGCGAACTGCTCGAAAAACTGGAGTAGGGATTCTCCATGTCCGGGCCGAACGACCTCCCGGCTTTCCCGCAGGCAATCCGAAACGAAAATCCGCGGAAGTGCGCCGAACGGCACTCCGCGGACATTCTTATCGGCTCCGGTCCCTACGCTTCCGCCGCCACAGCCATACTCCGGCCCAAATCACGGGCCTCCTCCAGCTCGAGAGGGAAAACCTCGGCGCGACGCACCCGTTTCCGGGATTCGTCGAACACCTCCACCTCATATCTGGAGTAGTCGTCGAACTGATAGGTGTCGTATGCGCATACCCTGCGCGGTTCGCGAAGCACGTGACCGATAAAATACTCGGAACTCTCAAGCACCCGCTCGGGAGCCATCTCTTTCGGAACATTCATCGTGTAAATGGTCGCAACCTGCATCCTGTTGGCCGCAAGCGACCTGTAGCCCGCCTCGTAGGAGGCCTTCGGAAAAAGGAGCCTTTCGAGAAAAGACTTGTAAACACCCGTCACATCCATCAGATAGACCGGCGATGCCAGTACCAGAATATCGGCTTCCAGCGCCTTCTCCAATACAGGGGCGATCGCATCCCTCACGGCGCATTTTCCATAGGTCGCCGCGCCTTTCAGCTTGCAGGCGAAGCAGCTGCGGCACCCCTTGAAGTCATAATCGTACAGATTTACGATTTCGATCGAGGCATCGCTTCTCCGGCTCCTGACCCCTTCGGCAAATGCCCTGCACATTCGTGCGGTATTCCCCTCCCTGCGGGGACTTCCGTTAATGATCATCGTCTTCATATCGTTGAAAATTTCGGGCAAAACAACCGTATTTTTCTTATTTTTGCAAGTACGCACTAAAAAGTTATATAGTAACCCGAATAAGTATTTTATGGATTGCCAAAACAATAATCAGAGAATAAATTTCAAAGGGAAAGAATATTTCTGCACGCTCGACCTGACGCTGAGTCTCATCGGAGGCAAATGGAAAACGATGATGATATACATGCTCAAGGACGGGGCGCTCCGCTCTTCCGACCTGCAGCGCAGAATGCCGGGAATATCCAACAAGATGTTTACCCAGACAGCCCGCGATCTGGAGAAGGACGGCATCGTAAAACGGGAGGTGTTTCCCGTCGTGCCGCCAAGAGTCGAATACGGACTGACCGAACTGGGACAGTCCATACTGCCGGTCATTTTTCAGCTGTGCGAATGGGGGACACGATTTCTGGAAACGGATACGGCAGCACAGTAACGGAACGCCCGCTTACGGGCAGGGAAAAGGGTATTCTCCTATCCGTGCGAGACCTTTGAGGCCGGGCAAAGAAAAACTTCAAGAGCCTGCCTGAACAGATTCGGACTGCTTACCGATGGTTGCGCTGCGGGTGCCGGCGCAGATACGGGATCATGATGCCCCGTCCGGATCAGAAAGGATAACCCACACCGAAATTGAGGGCCGTATTCTTCCAGCGGAAGCTGTGGATCCACCGCTCGCCGGAGGGTGCGTTGGGGTTGTGGAGCTGGATGCCCCAGTCCAGACGGAGCACGGCGAACTTGATGTCGAGCCGCAGGCCGATGCCCGCATCGAATCCCAGCTGTTTGTAAAAACGGTCGAAACGGAAGACCGCTTCGGGTGCCGGCGCCACATGGCGGTCGGCGAACCAGATGTTGCCCACGTCGGCGAAAAGCGCGCCGTGGAACATGTTCCAGATCGGGAAGCGGAACTCCAGGTTGGCCTCCAGCTTCATGTCGCCCAGCTGCGCCGGATAGGTGTCGTCGGCTTCGGGCACCGAACCCGGACCCAGGGTGCGGGGCGACCAGCCGCGCATGCTGTTGGCACCGCCCGCATAGAACATGCGGTCGAAGGGAATGGCATCGGAGTTGGCATAGGCCATGCCGAAGCCGCCGTACAGCCGTCCGACGACGGCCGCCACCCTTCCGAGCATGATCTTCCGGCTCACGCTGATGTCCGTACGGAAATATTGCGAATAGCGCAGTCCGAAGATGTGGTAATAATCCTGCCCGGCGACGGGGCGCGAGAAGAGGTGCTCCAGACCGTCGATCAGATTGCCCGCCGTCTCGAAATTGAACCGCAGCAGGGTGGCGTTGCCGCCCAGGTGCTTGCGCTGGTTGTTATAGACGTAGCCGAACGAGAGTCCCGAGATGAACTGCGGCTCGTAGCTGTTGCGCAGGTACTTGTTCTGGAGACTCTCCAGAAAGCGCTGATCGACGTATCCCATATCGACGACGTTGATGTCGATCGGCCGCAGCGAGTAGCTCGAATAGCGGGAGTCGTTCCACGAATAGGTCCACGCGAGGCTCGAAAGCGTGCGCCGGTAGTAGGGCCGGTCCTGGAAGTTGATGCCGAACTCCAACCGGGTGCGGGGCATCTGGATCGACTGCCACCGCTGCGTGCGGAAGGGCAGCATGAATCGCGGGAACTGCAGGCCCGCCGAAAAGCCGAACTCGGTGGCCCGCCGCTTGCGGGCATTGGTCGTCTTCATGTAGTATTCGTAACCGGCCGAGAACGACACGTCGAAGGCTTCCGCCCCCCGGAAAATATTGCGGTTCTGGTAACCGACGGTGGCCCGCAGGCCGTAGAAGCTCGATGTGGAACTCCCCTCCAGCTCGACCTTGTAGCTCTGCTTCAGGGCGGGGATGCACTGGATGTCGCACTGGAGGTACCCCTCGCGGGCCCGCTGCACCGAATCGGCCGAACGCCCCTCGCCCACGAAGGTCACGTAGTTCTGCATCGCCGCCGAGTCGGCCGACTCGCGGAAGGAGACGCTGGCGCTCTTGAAGTAGCCCATCGACATGATCTGGTTGTAGGTCTGATCCACCCGATTGACGTTATAGACGTAGTTGGGATAGATCGGCACGATCTGCCGCAGCACGGCGGGCCGGATGTTGGGGTGTTTCGCCTCGCGCCGATAGACGACGTTCAGACCCCGGTAATAGACCGTATCGAGATCGCGCCGGTAGTCCGGGTCGATGGCCGCCGCGGGGTCGTAGTTGGGAAAGATGTTGATGCGGTCGATGCGATAGACCGTGTTGTTGCGGCGGATCGGATCGCCCTGCTCGTCGTATCCGGCCAGGTGCTGCTTGACGATCAGCGTCAGATCGACCTTGTAGCCGCCGTCGAGCGTATCGGCCAGATACTCGATGTTATTGACCGTGAAATCGTAATAACCCCGCTGCTTGAGGTAGGCGGTAATGCGCTGCCGCTCGCGGTCGAGTACGTCCATATCGAATATCTCGCCCGAATGCAGCAGCGAACGGACCGTGTCGGGCAGGACGATCTGCTGCAGGAAGCGGTCGCGGAAGTCGTAGGAGATCCTGTCGATGCGGTAGGGCCGCCCCTGCACCGTGCGGTAGGTAATCGTCGCCCGCTTGCGGCGCGAGAGGGTATCGACCCGGTAGGAGACCTCCGAGGAGAAGAAGCCCCGGTAGTCCATGTAGGTCTTCAGGTTGCGCGCCGACTGCTGCGTGAGCGACATGTCGAGCAGCTCGGGCGCTTCGCCGATGCGGCGCTTGAAGTTGTTCCACCAGTTCGTCTTCTCCGGGTTGGCCAGCTCATAGACCCACACGTAGAAGTTGAGCCCCAAGAAGCGCTTGTTGGGGGTCTGCCGCACGAAGGGTTTCAGCTCCGACGAGGAGATGCGCTCGCGCTTGGGTGCCTCGCGGTCGTCCTCGATCACCACCTTGCGCACCAGATAGCTCCCCTCGGGCAGCTTGCGCGTGACGCTGCACGACGTGGCCGCAAGAAGCAGCGACAGGCACGCGAGTATGTACGGCAACCGCTTCAACACGCCCCTTCCCGATCGGATCAGTTATTGAAGAAACCCTGCTTTTTCAGCAGTTCGAAGTAGCTGCGCGAGATGGCCAGGTTGTCCTCGGCGCGATAGCGGTTGCGGGTAAAGATCTGCGCCAGATTGGGCAGTCCGTTCTCTTCGAGCAGCCGCTGCGTCTCGGCCGAAGCCTCCCGCTCGGCCCACAGCTCCCCGATCCGTTCGGGGGTGTAGTCGCGGTACTTCTCGAAATGCACGACCGCTTCGAGCGGCAGCCGGTCGGTCAGCGCCGGCGACTCGTCGGGGTAGCCCGCCACGACGGTGGTAACGGGCACCACGCCCGACGGCAGTTCCAAAATGCGCACGATGTCGGCCGCCGTGTAGATCGTCGTCCCGAGGTAGCAGACACCCAGCCCGTGCGCCTCGGCCTCGACGCAGAGGTTCTGCGCCGCCAGCAGCGCATCGGTGGCCGCGTTGAGGAACCAGGCGAAGTTGTCGTAGCAGGGTTCGGCACCGCGCAGCTCGCACCAGCGCGAGAAGCGGTGTATGTCGGCGCAGACGGTAATCACGCAGGGGGCCTGCCGCACCATCGGCTGATTGAAGTGACAGGGCGCCAGCTCCTCGCGCAGTTGCTCGTCTTCGGTAACGACGAGGCTGTAGAGTTGCATGTTGCCGCATGTCGAAGCACGCGAAGCGGCCGTCAGCAAGTCATGGAGCACCTCCGAAGGGATGGGATCCGGACGAAACCGGCGAATCGACCGGTGTTCGGCGAGCGAAGTTTTCATAGAAACGGGTTTTAGGCTAAATCGCACAAAAATAACAAAACTTTTAGAAAGTTTCGTATTTTTGCCTCACGTTACGGTACGCTCCCGACGTGCGCGCAGACCGCCGCCGCAAGCGGCGTGCCGAACTCCAACGATGAAGATCCGATTTTCGAAATACGAAGGAGCAGGCAACGACTTCATCCTGCTCGACCTGCGCGACGGGAGCGCCGCCCCCTCCGGGGAGACGATCGCCCGGCTCTGCGACCGCCATTTCGGCGTGGGAGCCGACGGGCTGCTGACCCTCTCCGCCCCGACCGCCGCCGGCTGCGACTGCTCGATGCGCTACTACAACGCCGACGGCTCGGCCGGCGAGATGTGCGGCAACGGCGGACGCTGCTTCGCCCTCTTCGCCCACCACCTGGGCATCGGAGGCGAGCGCAAACGGTTCGATTCGATCGATGGCACGCACGAAGCGCTGATCCGCCGTGCGGAAGCGTTCTGCGGCGAAGTGGAGCTGGGGATGATCGACGTGGAGCGGATCGAACGCAGCGGCGAGGGGTGGTTCCTCAACACGGGGGTCCCCCACTACGTCGTCGTGACGGACGACCTGGAGCGGACCGACGTGCCGCGCCTCGGCCGCGCCATCCGCTACGACGCGCGCTTCCGCGAGGGGACCAACGTCAATTTCGTGCAAACCGCAGCAGCGGGCGAAATTGCCGTCCGCACCTACGAACGGGGCGTGGAGGCCGAAACCCTCGCCTGCGGCACGGGATCGGTCGCGGCGGCGCTGACGATTCACGCCACGCAGCAACCCGCCCTGCGCCGCTTCGCGGTCCATGTCCGCGGCGGACTGCTCGGCGTATCGTTCGACGAACCCCGCCCCGGCCGCTACACGAACATCCGCCTCTCGGGTCCCGCCCGCAAGGTGTTCGAGGGCGAATACGACCCGGCGAACCTCCCTTGCGGCAAGTGACCGGCCGCACCGCCCTTCCCGAAGCGGCGGAGCGCCGCAGCCGAAGGCCGGCACACGCTCCGAAACCGAAAAACCACCACATACGATTATGATCGAAAAATTCATCATGGCGGGCGACACGCCCCTGCACCTCTGCGACTCGCAAACGGGCGACCGCTGCATCGTCCTGCTGCACGGCTACCTCGAGTCGATGCTCGTCTGGGACGACTTCGTGCCGCTGCTCTACAAACGGGCGCGCATCCTGACGCTCGACCTGCCGGGACACGGCATCTCGACGGTGGCCGGCCCCGTCCACACGATGGAGTACCTGGCCGACACGGTCCGGGGGGCGCTCGACGCGCTGGGCATCGAACGCTGCACGCTCGTCGGCCACTCGATGGGCGGCTACGCGGCGCTCGCCTTCTGCGAAAGATACCCCGAGCGGCTCGACGGCATCGTCCTGCTCAGCTCCACGCCCGATGCCGACACCGAAGAGAAGCGGGAGAACCGCCGCCGCGAGATCCGCCTGATCGAGGCGGGCAAGAAGGAGGCGCTGGCGCGCATCGCGCCCGAGGCGGGCTTCGCCCCCGGGAACCGGAAGCGGCTCCGGGACAACATCGAGGACCTCGCCGAGCAGATCTTCATCACCGAGGACGAGGGGATCACGGCGCTGCTCAACGGCATGATCGAGCGGCCGGACCGCAACGAGATGCTGCAACGCTCCCCCGTGCGGCAATGCTTCCTCTTCGGCAGGGAGGACGGCTACATTCCGCGCGAAAAGGCGGAGGAGCTGGCTGCCCGCCACACGCAGGCAGAGGTGGTTTGGCTCGAACAGTCGGGACACATGGGCTTCATCGAGGAGCCGCAGGCGACGGCCGAGGCGCTGCTGCGCTTCGTCTTCCCCGAAGAGGAGCCAAAGGCCGGGGCGCAGGAGTAACGCCCCCGGAGCGGCCCGCAAACAGGAGCGGCGCAGGAGTGACGCCCTCCCGCCGCAGCGGCAAAAACGAGAGCGGCGCAGAACCTCGCGTGTCCTGCGCCGCTCTTCTCGTCTGCGACGACCGCCAGTTACTCCTCGTCGGTATCGGTGTAGGCCTTGAGCAGCTTCTCCTGCACGTCGGAGGGCACCTGCTCGTAGGAGGCGAACTTCATCGAGTAGGTCGCGGCACCCGAGCTGAGCGACGACAGCGTCGTCGAATAGCGGTACAACTCGGCCAGCGGCACGCGGGCGTTCAGGCGGTCGAAGCCTTTGTCGGACTCCATACCCATGATCATCGCCCGGCGGTTCTGCAGGTCGCTCATCACGGCACCCATGTATTCGCTCGGGGTCAGCACCTCAACGTCGTAGATCGGCTCCATGATCTTCGGACCGGCATTGCGGAAAGCCTCCTTGAAGGCGTTGCGCGCGGCCAGCTTGAAGGAGATTTCGTTCGAATCCACCGGGTGCATCTTGCCGTCGTAAACCACCACGCGGATATCGCGGGCATAGGAACCCGTCAGCGGACCCTCGTCCATCTTCTCCATCACGCCCTTGAGGATCGCCGGCATGAAGCGGGCATCGATCGCTCCGCCCACGATGGCGCTGTAGAACTGCAGCTTGCCGCCCCACGGAAGATCGTACTCCTCCTTGTTCTTGACATTGACCACCAGGTCGCCCTTGCCCGCAACCTTGTAGTTCTTCGGTTCGGGCATGCCCTCGCAGTAAGGCTCGACGATCAGGTGCACCTCGCCGAACTGACCGGCACCGCCCGACTGCTTCTTGTGGCGGTAGTCGGCCTGAGCCACCTTCGTGATGGTCTCGCGGTAGGGGATCTTCGGAGCGACATATTCGTACTGGAGCTTGTTTTCGGAGGCGATGCGCGAACGCAGGATGTTGAGGTGGTGTTCGCCCTGACCCTGGATGATGGTCTGCTTCAACTCCTTCGAGTAATCGACCAGAATGGTCGGATCCTCGTACTTGGCATCGTTCAGAATCTTGCCCAGTTTCTCGTCGTCGCCCTGATCCTTGGTCTTGATCGCCGCGCGGTAGCGGGGTTCGGGGAAGACGATCGGGTCGATCGACACGGGCGCGCCCGGCGCGGCGAGCGTATCGTTGGTGCGCGTGCCCTTGAGCTTCACGGTGCAGCCGATGTCGCCGGCCGACAGTTCGGTTACCTTGATGCGGTTCTTGCCGGCAACGGCGAACAGCTGGGAGATCTTCTCCTTGTTGCCGGTGCGGGTATTGACCAGCTCCATGCCCTCCGTGAGCCGTCCCCGGATCACGCGCAGGTAGGAGATCTCGCCGATGTGCTGCTCGATCTGGCTCTTGAAGACGAACGCTGCGGCCGGAGCCTCGGCATCGGCCGCGATCTCCTCGCCCTCGGTCGAGAGGAAAGCGGGTGCCTTGAGCGGACCCGGCGCGACGTTGATGATGAACTCCATCAGACGCTTGGTGCCGATGTCGCGCTTGCCGCTGCCGCAGAAGACAGGGATGACCTCGCGGCGCGACACACCGATCTTCAGGCCGGCGCGGATGTCGTCCTGCGTGAGCGACCCCTTCTCGAAGTAAAGCTCCATCAGCGCGTCGTCATGCTCGGCCGCCACCTCGACCAGCTCCTTGTTGAGCGCCCGGGCCCGCTCCAGCTCCCCGGCGGGAATCTCCAGCTCCTCGCGGGTGCCGTTCTCATCCTTGAAACGATACATTTTCATCAGCAGCACGTCGATGAAGGAGTCGAATCCCGCACCCTGATTGACCGGATACTGCACGATGACCGGCTTCACGCGCGAGGCGGCCTTGATCGCCTCGAACGTGGCCTCGAAGTTGGCCTTGTCGGAATCGAGCTGATTGACGAACGCGATGATCGGCTTGTTGAGCAGCCGCGCGTAGCGGGCCTGGATCTCGCTGCCGACCTCCCAGCCGTGCTGGGCGTTGAAGACCATTACCCCCACGTCGCCCACCTTGAAGGCCGAGAAGAGGCTGCCGCAGAAGTCGTCCGAGCCGGGACAGTCTATGATATTGAGCTTGCGCTCCATGAATTCGGTAAAGAGAATCGTCGAATAGATCGAACGCTTGTATTCGTGTTCGATGTCCGTGTTGTCCGAGAGCGTATTGCCTGCCTCGATGCTGCCCCGGCGGTCGATAACCTTGCCTTCGTAAGCCATCGCTTCGGCCAGGGTGGTCTTGCCCGTGCCGGGTGCGCCAATAAGAACGATGTTCTTGATCTCTTTTGCTGAATAGTTTTTCATATTCCTATCGTTTTTTAAGGTTTTGTCGCTCGGTCGCCGGCTTCACGAAACGGATCCGAAAGCCTTTTTCTTCGAACTTCGCCTTATAAATATACAAAAAAAATCAATCGGACAACTTTTCGGGCAAAAAAATCATCCTCCGGAGGGGCTCCGCCCGCCCCGTCTTTCCGCCCCGCAGCGGGCAGGAAATCACGCCCTGCGCCCCTGCGTGCGGCGCAGCCGGAGCACCTGCCGCCAGAGCAGCGCCCCGGCCAGCAGCGAGGCGGCGGCATCGGCCGCGCACATGGCCAGCCAGACCCCCTGCGTACCCAGCCGGGGCGGCAGCAGCCACAGCAGCGGGATGAGGAAAAGCAGCTGGCGCGTCAGCGAAAGGAAGATCGACTGCCGCGGCTTGCCGATGTACTGAAAGAAGTTGGAGGCGACGATCTGAAACCCGACGGCCGGGAATGCCGCCAGCGCGAGGCGCAGCCCCTCGGTCGCCAGAGCGATCGTCCGCTCGGCCGCCGCACCGTCCGCCGCATCGACGAAGAGCTGGGCCGCCCGGCCGGGCAGCAGCTCGGCGATGAGGAACCCGACGCTCGTCACGCAGACGGCGCAGAGGGCCGTGCGGCCCAGCGCACCCAGCATCCGGTCGAAGCGCCCCGCACCGTAATTGTAGCCCACGACAGGCTGCATGCCCCGGTTGAGTCCCGTCACGACCATCAGGAAGAGCATCGCCACGCGATAGACGATCCCGTAGGCCCCGATGGCCTCATCGCCCCCCGTCGCCCGCAGCGCGCAATTGACAGCCACCACCACCGCCGAGGCGCAGAGATGCAGCAGGAAGGGTGCCAGCCCGATGGCCAAAATGCCGCCGGCGATGCGGCGGTCGATGCGGAAAATACCGGACCGGAAACGGGGGAAGCTGCCGCGCGCGGCGAAATGGGCCATCGTCAGCACCAGAGCGACGCTCTGCGCGAGCACCGTCGCCAGAGCCGCGCCGCGCACGCCCCAGCCGAATCCGAAAAGGAACAGCGGGCAAAGCAGGCAGTTCAGCACCACCGTAACGAGCATGACCGCCATCGCCCGGCGGGGATGCCCCGAGGCGCGGAGCAGTTCGTTCAGCCCCAGAAAGAGCTGGTTCACGACCGTGCCGCCCAGAATGACACGCATGAAATCGCGGGCATAGCCGATCGTGCAGTCGCTCGCGCCGAAGGCCCGCAGGATCGGGTCCAGCCCCGACAGCCCCAGCAGCATGAACGCCGCACCGACGGCCAGATGCAGCACGACGGCGTTGCCCAGCGTCCGCTCCGCGCCCGCACGGTCGTCGCGGCCCAGACGGATCGAGAGCAGCGCGGCGGCTCCGATGCCGATCATCGAACCGAACGCCGAGAGGATGTTCATCAGCGGCATGGCAAGCGCCAGCGCCGAGAGGGCGAGCGGCCCCACGCCGCGCCCGATGAAGATGCTGTCGATGATGTTGTAGAGCGAGGTGGAGACCGTCGCGATGATCGCCGGCACGGCATAGCGGGCGAGGAGCCGGGGAATCGGCTCGCTTCCGAGCGAACGGGTTGTGGCGGTCGGTTTCATCGCTGCAAAAATAGGAAGAACATTCCGAACCGCCTCCCTTTCGACCGGAATAAAACAGCACAGGCCCTCCTCCGCCCTCCCCTACTCCCGGCCGCTCCGGACTGCGGGAAGTTCCGAAGCCTCCCGCCCTGCCTCAGAACAGGCGGTCGTGCCGGGGCAGAACGAACCGGGTCGGAGAGTAAAGCCTTACTCTCCGACCCGGAAAACATTACGCTGCGCGAGCAGGCGGGCTTAGAGGCCCAGCTTCTCGCGGATCGGCTGCGGGATGGCGTTCTTATTGACCATGACCGAAATGGTCTTGTACTCCACGAACGGACGCGAGAAATAGAAGTAGCCGTCGTAGGGAGGACGCACGTTCCACGAGTTCTTGACCTTGTAGAAAGGATTGCCCGCCTGATCGACGGCCGTGCCGACGATGACCATGCCGTGGTCGTCGGTGGTCTCGTAATTGTCGTAGGCCTCCTGACGCATCTCCTGCGTGATCTTCTTCTCGCGAACGGGACCGTCGAACTTGTAGAGCGCGGCCTCCTTCTCGGCATCGGTCAGCTTGCCCCACTTCTCGGCCTCCGTACCGCCCATGCTCTCCAGGTCGGTCTCGGGGATGATGCCGATCGCCTTAGTGCGGCTGAATCCCTTCTCGCTCACGTCGGTACCCCACTCGATCGAGTAGCCGTTCTCCAGCGCGTTATCGACGACGGCCATCATTTCCTCCAGCGGAACGTTATAGACCGTGCCCCACATCCAGTTGTCGGGAACCTCGATGATGAAGTCGGTGTAGAAGGGATGGTGCGTGAACGAACCCACATCGACGTAGTCGTCCATGCTGATCGGCAGCGACGCGGCGAACGACATGGGGGTATATTCCTTGCCCTCCCAGGTAAAGGTCTCGGGACGGGGACCGAAATAGGTGTCGAGCAGCGCATTGAGACCGTCCTTCCAGGCGGGGGTCAGCACCCCGTTGTTGTGGGCCTTGACGATCGCGTCGAGATAACCCTTCAGCGCAGCGTCCAGCTCGCCGAAAACAGGCTTCTCCGTGCCGTAGTTCAGGCCGCGATAGACCTCCTCGGGCACGATGCCGTAGAGCTTGATGCCCTCGATCACGTCGTGCGCCGCACCGCCCTGGGCGAAGTTCAGCATGCCGTGCATGCGGACGTACTTCACACCCTTCTCATAGTACATGTTGCGGACGATCCACATTTCCGAAAGGTCCAGCTCCGGACCGCCGGCACGCAGGATCTCGTTCTCCAGGAACGACAGGGTCGAGTAGCACCAGCAGGTGCCGCTGCGGAACTGGTCCTTGACCGAAGTGCCGGGAACCGTCTTCAGGTCGGTAAACTTGTAGCCCTCCTCCGCGCTCTTCGCGGGTTTCTTGGCCGATGCCGAGCAGACCGCAAGCGCCAGCCCGGCAAGTAACAGGAGTTTTTTCATCGTGATTCGGTGTTTTTTGTGGTTATTTCTTGGATGTTTTGATGATGTTCATGCACTGGTCGAGCGAGAGCGACTCCGGCTCCGTGCCCTTCGGGATGCGGTAGTTCTTCCCCTTGTAGGCGATGTAGGGACCGTAGCGTCCGCTGCGCACCTGGAGTTCCGGCTCCTCGTCGAAGGTCTTCAGCGGCGTGTGGGCCGCAGCGGCGCGGCTCTGCTGCTCGCGCACCAGCTCCACGGCACGGTCGTAGCCGATGGTATAGGGGTCGTCCGTGCGGGCGAGCGAGGCAAACGACTTGCCGTAGCGCACGTAGGGTCCGAACTTGCCGATGCCGACCACCATCTCCTCGCCCTCGTACTGCCCCAGGTTGCGGGGCAGGGCGAAGAGCGCCAGCGCCTCGTCGAGCGTGATCGACTCGATCAGCTGCCCCTTCTTGAGCGAGGCGAACCGGCTCTTCTCCCCCTCGGGAGCTTCGATCTCGACCATCGGGCCGTAGCGGCCGATGCGGGCCTTGACCGTCCGCCCCGTCGCGGGATCGGTGCCCAGGACGCGCGCCTGGTTGTTCTTGGGGGTCTGCGTCGCGGTGGCCTGATCGACCATCCGGTGGAACGGACCGTAGAAGTCGTCGATCATCTTCGACCAGGTAATCTCGCCCTCG
>CAMWGZ010000004.1 GCA_947173915.1 uncultured Alistipes sp. | reverse complement strand
GACGCTCAATCGTTTCAGAAGAAGAAAATTGTTTGGTAGTTAGTAGTGCGGGAAGTGGAAAGACTTCATCCATCGTAGGAAAGGTAAAGTATTTGACTGAAATAAAGAAAGTCAATCCTCAAAATATCCTCCTTATCAGCTACACAAACAAGGCTGCCGCCGAATTGACAGAAAGAATGGGTATTACAGGTTTGAGAGGGTACACTTTTCACAAACTTGCCCTTGACATTATCGGACAAACAACAGGTCAAAAGCCATCAATATATGAAAAGACGGACGCGCTCTTCGTGAAAATCTACCATGAATTATTGAATGATAAGAAATTCAAGGAAAGCGTAATAGAATACTTTATTGATTATCAAACGCCCGAAAAGGAGTGGGAAAAGCGGAAGAATGAACGTAGGCAACAACTTTCAGAACAGAAGGATGTACGTTTGAAAGCATCGTTTCCTGATATGGACGGAAAAACTGTTTATGTACGAAGTGAGCAAGAGCAGAAAATATGCTTTGCGCTATCTTCCCTTAGCGTAAAATTCAGATATGAAGAACCATACGAACATCCATTGGCAGACGAGATGCACTCTCAATACAAACCGGATTTTTCCATATATTTTGAACAAAGTGGAAAAACAAGGCGAGTATATTTAGAGCATTTTGGAGTGGACGAACATGGACTTGTTCCTATATGGTTTGCCAAAGACAGAGGCATTACCTATGAAGAAGCAAACCAAAAGTATAACGATGGCATAACATGGAAAAAAGCGGCACATGAGAAATTTGGTACAGAGCTATTAACAACTTCAAGTGCAGATTTTCATTATTCCGATATTCGGGAGAAATTAAAAAACTTATTGGAAAAGACTGATGTTCCTATCCAAGAGAAAACAGATGCTGAATTATACGATATGATTCTTCCCCCGAATAGCAAGCAGGAGAAGGCTTTTATCCGCCTTGTCGTGACTTTTGTGACATTGATAAAGTCAAGCTGCAAATCTGTAGATGAAGTATTAAGGCAAACTAAAAACGCAGGGGACGAACGCAGTACATTCATTATCAAAAACATCTTTCAACCCGTTTATAAACGGTATATTGAAGAATTGACGAATATCAACCAAATAGATTTTACGGATGCAATCCTGCAAGCTACCGACATTTGTCGTTCCTCCCATTCTGTGAAGTATGATTATATCATTGTGGACGAGTTTCAAGACATATCCGTTGACCGTTACAACTTCTTAAAAGTATTGCGAGAGGGAAATCCGCCTGCTAAGTTGTATTGTGTGGGCGATGACTGGCAGTCCATCTATCGTTTTTCAGGGAGCGACATGGCACTTTTCAATCAATTTTCATATTACTTTGGTCAGACGGAAATCAACAAGATTGAAACTACATATCGGTTTGGAGAGCCTTTGGTCAGCCTGTCCTCGCAATTCATCCAACGCAACGAAGCCCAAATTAAAAAGAACATCCATCCTTTTAATCCACAAGTTAAAACAGAATTACAATTCTGTGATTATGAAAGGCGTGAATATTGCAATGTCATCGGACAATTGGTTGCGTCAATTCCATTGGACAAATCAGTATTTTTGTTAGGGAGATATTCCTTTGATGATTATTACCTGTCGTTCATGTATAAATCCGTGAAAGAGGGTAATCGTTTTTTCTATATCATCGGAGATAGGAAAATAGAGTTTCTGACCGTTCATAAATCCAAAGGACTTGAAGCAGACTATGTGATAGTTCTTCAATGTAACAAGGACACATACGGGTTTCCCTCACTTGTAAGCGATGACCCTGTTCTTAATTATGTCTTGACAAAAAGCGACCAATATCCATACGGAGAAGAACGTAGGCTGTTTTATGTAGCCATTACCAGAGCAAAAGTCAAGACCTATGTACTGTATGACAGACGCTTCCCTTCTGTTTTCGTGGACGAGTTCTTGCATCCGGAAAAAGTCACGGAAGAAAGTTATGCCAAGCATCCAAACGCCAACAAAAAGTGGACACGCAGTGCGGATAATTTTCTGCTTACCCTTTATCATGAAGGGAAAAGTATAAAATACATAGCCGAGAAAATGGGCAGAAGTCAAACCTCGATAGTAATGCGATTAGGAAAATTGGAAGGAAAACGGCAATAAAATACTGATTGCATTTCGTTTGTCGAAAATATATGTTACCTTTGCATAGAGTTGTTTGACAGCAATGTACTACACATCGCAGAATTTATGACCGTTGCCAAGTCATTACCTCACTTGTGGCAGAAAGTGCGCAAGTTGCTTATTTCTAAATTATTCCTGTCTTATAGCTGTATTTTAAAGAAAAATACCGTATATTTACGAGCAGGGAGTCCGGATCGTCCGTTCTCCCGGTACAACCGATTTTATCTTTCGCCTATGAAACGTTTTGCCTTTTCTCTGTTTCGCCCGGCATGCTTCGCGCTGCTGGTACTCCTGATGGCCTGCGGCGATGCTGCGGAGCCCGAACGGCCCGATACCCCGCAAGACCCCGACACGGACGCTCCGGTGCTGCTGGATCGTTGCGGCGCGGCGCTCTTCTTCGGCGACGACCCCGCGCTGGACAACTATTATATAGCCCTGGCCGATACCCGGACCGAATTCGTCGATCAGATGTGCCGGCCCGTCGCTGCGGGAACGGTCCTCTACCTCGACCTTTACAGTGCGAAATCCGCCGCCGGGGAGCCGATCCGCCTGCCGGAGGGAACCTACCGGATGGCGCTCGATCCCCGCGAGGGATGCTGCGTGATGGAATATACGTTCGCCCTGCGGCGCGATGAGGCGGGGCGCGACGAGCCGGTCAATTTCGGTGTCGGTACGGTCGAGGTCGCCCATGCGGGGGAGGGATACCGGATCGAGGCCCTCTTTACGGACAATGCCGGCGAGGAGTGCCGCTACCGCTACGAGGGCGACCTGCCGTTCGAGGACCAGACGCAGGGCGAAGAGCCGGACCGGACGCTCGCTGAGGATCTCGACCTGGCGCTGACCTGCTGCGTCGGCCGCCATTACCGCGACGCGCTCAATCCGGGTGCCGATATCGTCGTGCTTTCGCTGGCGGACGTGCCGCTCGATGCGGAGGGCAAGCTTACCCGCCCCGGCACGCTGGTGACGTTGCAGTTCTGCACCGAACCGGTGCCCGATCCGGTCTATCCGATCCTCTTCCCGGGACGCTATGAGGTTGCGGCCGGGTACGATCCCGGTACGCTGACGGCGGGTGTCGATCTGGGAAACTATATCGACGGCAGTTTCTGCGTGAAGGCGGATTCCGAGCAGGAGCAGGCCTACGGTCTCTTCGCCCGGGGTTGGGCCGAAGTGACCGAGGAGGGGATCTTCGACAGCCGGATCGTCATCGAGACGGTAACCCCGGAGGGGATCAGCGTGAAGGGTGTCTATGTCGGACCTGTCGAACTCGTCGCGGATGATCCCGGCGAGGTCGATCCCGACGAGAACATATCCCGTCTGGAGGGCGACTATGCCGTGACGCTCGCGGCCGGGGAGGCCGCCGCCGAATATATGGGCGACTACTACTTCGTCGGGGCCGACCTGTGGCGCATCACGATCGCCGGCGACGGGGGCGATGCGATGACTTTCGAGTTCTTCGCTGAGTCGGGCGACGGAACGCATCTTCCTGCGGCGATCTATACGCCGACCAACCTGTACGAGTGCGCCACCTTCATGCCCGGAACGCTCTCGTTCGACGGGACGGCCGAGGGCACGTGGCTGCTCGGCGGCGAGGACGGGCGGCAGCCCCTCGCTCCGGCGATGGACGGCTGGGTCGAGGTCGCGGCCGGCGGAGAGGGGCTTTACACCTTCGAATTCGAGCTGCTGGACGGTGCCTGGCCCGAGCAGCACACCTTCTCCGGGCGCTGGACGGGTGCATTGCGGATCGAGAACAACGCCCTGTTTTCGGGAAACGGAAAGTGATTGAAAGGAATTTTTATTACCTTTGCGGCGCGGATCCGCTTCATCGCCGCCTGCTTCGGCAGGGGGAGGAAAGTCCGGGCAACGCAGAGCGCCACGCAAGCTAACGGCTTGATGTCCGTGAGGGCATAGACAATGTAACAGAGAATGACCGCCCGTAAGGGTAAGGGTGAAAAGGTGGGGTAAGAGCCCACCGCGAAGGTAGTGATACGCTTCGGTCCGTACATCTGGTGGGTTGCAAGACCATGTACACCGGCAGTCAAGGGTTGCTCGCCCGATGCCGGGGGGTAGGTTGCTGGAGGCGGCGGGCGACCGTCGTCGTAGATAAATGATGGAGGCTCCGGGCGACCGGAGTACAGAACCCGGCTTACAGGGTCCGCCGGCATCGGAGCGCTCTTCGCTCGCGAAAGCGAAGAGCGCCTCCTTTTTCGGCTCGGGAGCCGCCCGTTCTTATTTCCGGGCGGTCCGCGGCCCGGCGTTCGTCGAGCGAAACGGCCTTTCGGTCGGGCGAAACGGGCGTTCGGTCGATTCGGTTTGGAGCGTTGCGTCACATTGAGTAGGTTTGCGATCGGAATAGCAAAGTGTTATGAGACGGCTTTTGACGATCGTGTTTTGTTTGACGGGTTGGTGCGTCGCGGCGCAGGAACCCCTCGTGAAGGAGTGGACGCTCCGGGAGTGCCTCGATTATGCCGAGCGGAACAGCATAGGAGTCAAGCAGAGCCGCAACGTGCAGCTTTCGGGAATGGAGGATACGCAGCAGGCGCGGGCCGAGCTTTTCCCCTCGCTGGTGGCCACCACCTCGCACAGCTATACGAACTACCCCTCGTCGGAGGTACGCGACAACGACAGCTATTCGGGCACCTACGGACTCCGGGCGGGGCTTACGCTCTACGAGGGAGGCCGGCTGCGGAAGACGCTCGAGCAGTCGCGGGTGCAGAACCGCATCGACGAACTCGATGTCGAGCAGACGATCATCGACCTTCGCATCGCGATCGTACGGGCCTACATGCAGTGCCTCTATGCTGCGGAGGCTGTCGGGATCAACCGTTCGACGGCCGAGGTTTCGCTGGCGCGCTGCGAGCGTGCCGAGCAGATGTGGCGCGCGGGTTCGATCAGCAGGGTCGATTACGCCCAGCTGCGCAGCCAATACACCGACGACGAGTATCAGGTGGTGGTCGCCGCCACTTCTTTGGATGATTATAAATTGCAGCTCAAGCAGTTGCTTGAGCTTGACATAACGGAGGAAATGAATCCAGCCGCCGTGCGAAAGGTGGAAGAGGAAAGGATTGTGTCGGTCCTGCCCGCCAAGCACGAAGTGTATCGCGCGGCTTTGGAGTTCATGCCCCGCGTCGAGCGGGGAGAGCTGGCCGTCGAATCGGCGGAGCTGGGCCGGAAAATAGCACGTGCTGGGTTCTTTCCTTCCGTTTCTTTATCCGCTTCCGTCGGAACCGGCCACATGTCGGGCGGAAATACCGGAAGCGGCAGTCAGATCTGGAACCGGTTCAATGAAAACGTCGGTCTTTCGATCGACATTCCCATCTTCTCGAACCGCAGAAACCGCACGGCGGTCAATAAGGCGAATATCGCCGTCGATAACAGCCTGCTGGAGCGTGCCGCCATCGAAAAGGAGATTCTGAAGCAGGTCGAGAACGCCTACCTGGACGCTTCGTCGGCGCAGGCCCGCTATCTGGCGGCCAGTGAAAAGGAGCGCTACGCCGCCGAGAGCTTCGAACTTACGAGCGAGCAGTTTCTGCTCGGCGCCAAGAACACCGTCGAACTGCTGACGGCCCAGAACGAGCTTACCGCCGCCCGTCAGGAGGTGCTGCAGGCCAAGTACACGGCCCTGCTCAACATCGAACTCCTGAATATCTATCAGGGACTTGAGCCGAGCGCTATCTATTGAGTGAAAAATCTTTTACGATGAAAAGACGCAACATATTCGCGGCGACGGCCGCTCTCGCAGTCGTCGGCTGCGGTCTTTGGTTGGCTCTCCGTCCGCGCGGCGGAGAGCAGATCCGGTTGGAGACGGCTCCCGTAAGCCGCATCGCCCTTTCGAACTCGGTTACGGCCACCGGAACGGTGGAGCCAGTGACGCAGGTCGAGATCGGCACCCAGGTCTCGGGCATCATCGCACGCCTCTATGCCGACTACAACGACCGGGTGCATGCCGGTCAGCTGATCGCCGAGATGGACAAGGAGACCCTTCAGGCCGAACTCGAGTCGTCGGAGGCGCAACTGGCCAGCAGCAAGACCGAATACGACTATCAGACCAAGAACTTCGCCCGCACCAGGGGGCTGCATGAAAAGGAACTCGTCAGCGATGCCGAGTACGACGAGGCGCTCTACCTCTACGAGAAGGCCCGCAACGCCTACCTGCAGAGTCAGGCGGCGATGGTCAAGGTCAAGCGCAACCTGGGCTATGCGACCATTACCTCGCCCATCGACGGAGTGGTCATCAGCCGTGCCGTCGAGGAGGGACAGACCGTCGCCGCGGGATTCTCCACCCCGACGCTTTTTACCATTGCCGCCGACCTGACGCAGATGCAGGTGGTCGCCGACGTGGACGAGGCCGACATCGGTCAGGTGTCGGAGGGGCAGCGGGTCGCTTTCTCGGTTGATGCCTATCCCGACGACACGTTCGAGGGAGTGGTCGAACAGGTGCGCCTGGAGGCGACCGTCGAATCGAATGTCGTGACCTACGAGGTGGTCATCACGGCGCCCAATCCCGATCTGAAGCTCAAGCCGGGCATGACGGCCAACGTGACGGTCTTCACGCTCGAAAAGGAGGATGCGCCGGCGATTCCGACCCGCGCGCTGCGATTCGTGCCCGACGAGGAGCTGCTCGCCCGGATCGACCTGCGCCTGGGCGCTGCCGCAGGCGAGCACTGTCCCGGACTGCGGGAGGTGTGGATCCGCCGGGGCGACGAGCTTTTGCCCCGGCTTGTCGAGACGGGGGCCGTCAGCGGCGATATGACCGAGATCCTGGAGGGGTTGTCGGAGGGCGATACGGTGGTGACGGGACTTGCCGTCGCACGTCCCGAAGTGGCCGCCTCCGCACCCGAGCGCAGTCCTTTCATGCCCCAGCGTCCGGGCAGCAACAAACGATAAACGACCGGCATCGGCTATGAGGGAGGTAATCCGTTTAGAGAACGTGCGCCGCGACTTCGTGGTCGGCGGCGAGACGGTCCACGCCTTGCGCGGCGTGTCGCTTACGATCCACGAAGGGGAGTTCGTGACGATCATGGGTACTTCGGGTTCGGGCAAGAGTACGCTGCTCAATCTGCTCGGCTGCCTGGACCGCCCCACGTCGGGCGAGTATTTCCTCGACGGCTCGGCGGTGCGTTCGATGGACAAGAACGCCCGGGCCGCGCTGCGCAACCGCAAGATCGGCTTCGTGTTCCAGAATTACAACCTGCTGCCCAAGACGACGGCGCTGGAGAATGTCGCGCTGCCGCTGCTCTACAACCCTGCGTGTTCGGCAGCCGAACGCCGCCGCCGGGCGGAGCAGGCGCTGCTGAGCGTGGGGCTGGGCGAGCGGATGCTGCACAAGAGCAACCAGATGTCGGGCGGACAGATGCAGCGCGTGGCCATCGCCCGTGCTTTGGTCAATGATCCCGCCGTGATCCTCGCCGACGAGGCGACCGGCAACCTCGACACCCGCACCAGCTTCGAGGTGCTCGTGCTCTTCCAGCAGCTGCATGCCGCCGGGAGAACCATTATCTTCGTGACGCACAATCCGGAGCTGGCACGCTACAGCAGCCGCAACGTGACCCTGCGCGACGGCCGTATCGTGAGCGACGTGCGCAACCCGCAGATCCTGAGTGCGGCCGAGGCTCTGGCCGCTTTACCCCGAACAGACGATTGAGAACATGAATCTTGTCAATCTTTTCAAAATAGCCTTCAAGGCGCTTTGCAACAACAAGCTGCGCGGGTTCCTTACCATGCTCGGCATCATCATCGGCGTAGGCTCGGTCATCACGATGCTGGCCATCGGACAGGGGTCGAAGCGGAGCATCCAGGCGCAGATCGGCGAGATGGGCTCCAACATGATCATGATCCATCCGGGCGGCGACCGTCGGGGCGGCGTGCGTCTGGATGCGGCGGCCATGGAGTCGCTCAAGCTGAAGGACCTGGAGGATATTGCGACGCAGACGCGTTATCTGAGTGCCGTATCTCCCTCGGTGAACAGTTCGGGACAGGCGGTCTATGGGGCCAACAATACCCCGACGACCGTCTATGGCATCTCGCCCGAATACCTCGAGATCCGCCGCTACAAGGTGGCCGACGGCGACATGTTCTCCGAGCAGGACGTGCGCACGGCGGCGAAGGTCTGCCTGGTGGGCAAGTCGGTCGTCGATGAGCTTTTCCCGGGCGGCGAGTCGGTCGTGGGCAAGGTGATCCGCTTCGGCAAGATTCCGCTGCGCATCATCGGCGTGCTCGAAAGCAAGGGGTACAACAGCATGGGCATGGACCAGGACAATCTGATCCTGGCCCCCTACACGACCGTTCAGAAGCGTATGCTGGCCATTACGCACCTGCAGTCGATCAACTGCTCGGCCCTGAGCGAATCCCACACCGACCAGGCGATCGATGAGATCTCGGCGATTCTGCGCGCCAACCACAAGCTCCGCGAGGGCGACGAGGACGACTTCACGATCCGTTCGCAGCAGGAGCTGGCGACGATGATGACCTCGACGACCGACATGATGACCCTGCTGCTGGCCGCCGTCGCGGGCATCTCGCTGCTGGTGGGCGGCATCGGCATCATGAACATCATGTACGTCTCGGTCACGGAGCGTACGCGCGAGATCGGCCTGCGCATGAGTATCGGTGCCAAGGGGCGCGATATTCTGGCGCAGTTTCTCATCGAGTCGATCCTCATCAGCGTGACGGGCGGTCTGATCGGCGTTTTCGTGGGTGTCGGCGCGGCGCTGCTGGTCAATCTGCTGGCGGCTTTCCCGATCTACATCCAGCCCTGGAGCGTGCTCCTTTCGTTCGCTGTCTGTACCTTGACGGGCATCTTTTTCGGATGGTATCCGGCCAGCAAAGCCGCGATGCTCGACCCGATCGAGGCTTTGCGCTATGAATAACAAGATATAATGCGTACCTTTGCCTGCGAGATGGTCTCGCCGCAATCCAAACATATCGGGCTTCTGGTGCATCTGGCCGTATGGAGCGTCGTCTTCGGCATGCCATTCGTCATCGCGAGCGGCCGCGAGGCGAGTCTGACGCTCCGGGAGTACCTGCGCTTTCTGCTCGTGCCCGCTTCGTTCATGGCGGTTTTCTACGCCAACTACTGCCTGCTGATCGACCGCTGCCTCTTTTCGCGGCGCGTGGGGCGCTTCTTCCTCTCGAATGCGCTGCTGGTCGCGGGGGTCATGGTGGGGCTTCATCTGACTTTCCACTACCTGCTTCCTCCGCTTCGCCCCCGGCCGATGGAGCGGCATGCGTGGCAGGGGGTCGAGGTCTTCTTTTTCTTCGCCCGCAATGCCTTCTGGTACTTCCTGGCCGTGGGGGCCGGGGTCGCCATCCGCATGACGGAGCGGTGGTACCGCGACGAAAGCGCCCGGCGGGAGCTGGAGCGCAGCTGCGCCGAGGCCGAATTGCAGAACCTCAAGCACCAGCTCAATCCCCATTTCCTGTTCAATACGCTCAACAACATCTATTCGCTCATCCGGCTCGATCCCGACCGGGCGCAGCAGACGGTCCACGACCTGAGCCGCCTGCTGCGGTATGTGCTCTACGAGAGCAGCCGCCCCGAGGTAACGCTGCGCGAGGAGGCGGAATTTCTGAGCGACTACATCGAACTGATGCGCATCCGCCTGCCGCGCCATGTGCGGTGCGAGGTGTCGCTGCCCGATGCCGCATCGCCGGCGACGGTCGCGCCGCTGCTCTTCATCTCGTTAGTCGAGAACGCTTTCAAGCACGGCGTGAGCAACGATGCCCCTTCGTGGATCGTGATCGACCTGCGGGTGCGGGGGGATGAGCTGGTCTGCCGTATCGAGAACAGCTATTTCCCAAAACCCGAGGACGACCGCAGCGGTTCGGGCATCGGACTGCAGAACCTCCGCCGCCGGCTCGAGGTGCTCTATCCGGGGCGTTACGAGCTGCTCGCGGCGCGGGAGGGCGATAGTTATGTGGCGCTGCTGCGCATCAAAACGACCGACGAATGAAACTCAGCTGCGCGATAATCGACGACGAGCCGCTGGCTGTCGAGCTGATCGAAAGCTATGTGGCGAAAACACCCTTTCTGGAGCTGCGCGGCTCCTGGTCGGGCGGCACGGCGGCGATCGAGGCGCTGCGTGCCGCTCCGGTCGATCTGCTCTTCTGCGACATACAGATGCCCCGCCTGAATGGAATGGAGCTGTCGCGCATGTTGCCCGATGCCACGCGGGTAATCTTCACGACCGCCTTCGACCGCTATGCCGTCGAGGGGTTTCGTGTTGGAGCCGTGGATTACCTGCTCAAGCCGATCAGCTACGACGATTTTCTGGGGGCGGCCCGCAAGGCGCTCGAATGGTTCGAGCTCAAGCGCAGCGCGGCCGAACGCCCGCTTCCGGCGGGCGGGAGCGACTCTCCAAGCAGCATCTTCGTCAAGACGGAGTCGCGCCTGCGGCGGATCGAGCTGGATCGGATTCTCTATGTCGAGGGGTTGAAGGATTACGTGAAGATCCACGTCGAGGGGGAGCCGCAGCCGGTGGTTTCGCTCATGAGCCTCAAGACGCTGGAGGCGCAGCTGCCTGCCGACCGCTTTCTGCGCGTGCACCGCTCCTTTATCGTGCAGCCGGAGAAGATCCGGATCCTCGAACGGGGACGCATCGTCTTCGGCAGGGAGTATATTCCTATTTCGGAGAGTTACCGCGAGGCCTTTTTCGAGTTCCTCGCGGCCCGGGCGCTGATGCCCGGGAAGTGATTCCCTCTTTTTTGTCTTCCCAGCCCCGTTCTCAGGGAACGGGATCGTAGCCGCTGCCGCCCCAGGGATGGCAGCGGGCGAGTCTTTTGAGTGTCAGCCACGTTCCCCGCAGCGGCCCGTGCCTGCGCAGCGCCTCGACCGCATATTGCGAGCAGGTGGGGGTAAAACGGCACGAAGGGGGCGTGAAGGGCGAGATGCACCTGCGGTAGAAGTGGACGAGCAGCAGCAGCGGCAGGGCGGCGAGGCGTTTAAAGACGGCTGCCGATCTGCTCCAGAATTTTCCGTACGGCATGTTCTATGACCTGGTAGGGGAGGATCTCTTTCGACGAATAGATCAGGGCGATATCGACCGAAACGGGATGCCCGTCGCGGTCGAACGAGGGCTTGTTCAGCCGGTAGGCCTCCTTCATGCGGCGGCGCTGGAGGTTGCGTCTGTTGGCCCGCTTCTGGAACTTCTTGGGGACCGAGAAGAGCACCTCGACCGAGGGAATCTCATCGCTTTCGGCCGCCCATACGTAACGCAGCGGATGGACGAAACCGCTGCGTCCCTCCTGGAACAGTCGGCGGATGGCTCCGAACGAACGGAGCCTCTCTTGACGGGAAAGCGAACGGGGTGCGGAGGTCATCGGCTATTTTTTCTCGGAGGTCGTCGCGGTCGTGCGGCGGGTGCGTCCTTTCTTCGCCAGCTTGTGCTGCTGGCTGCGGATGAACTCCTCCTTCTCGGTGTTCTCCGTGACCGCCACGTCTTCGATCTCCTCGCCTTTGGCCAGTCGCGTGAGGTAGATGTCCACCGCCTTGGCCATCGACGGAACGGTCGGGGTCGGGGCCATCGCCTTGACCTTGATGCCTGCGTCGATCGCCGCGCGCAGCGTTCCCTCGCCGAAGGTGGCGATGGGCGGAAGCTCCTCCGTGCCGAACTGCCCGACGATCGCCCGCACGTCCGAGGGCGAATAGAGTGCCAGCAGGTCGAAGTGCTTGATGTCCAACTCACTCAGGTCGGCGGCTACGGTCCGTGCCAGGATCACGGGATCGACCTGCAGCTTCAGCTTGGCCAGCGTCTCCGGAAGCTCGGGCTTGTGCGGCTCGCTCAGGGCCAGGATGAACTTCTCGTCCTTGTGCTTGACGATCAATTCGATGAAATTGGTAAAGGAGCCGTCGGCGAACGAAATCTTGCGCTTGCGATAGACGATGTATTTTTGCAGATAGAGCGCCACGGCCTCCGTCTGGCAGATGTACTTCATGGTCTCGGGGACCGTGATGCGCGCCTCCTCGCAGATGCGGAAGAAACTGTCCACCGTGGTGCGGGAGGTAAAAATCACGGCCGTGTGGGTCAGGATTTCGACCCGCTGGCCCCGGAACTCCTTGAGCGACACGCCTGCCACGCGGATGAAAGGCATGTATTCGACCTCTGCCTTATGCTTCTGGGAGAGTTCGTAAAACGGCGATTTTTCGATCACAGCGGGACGGGGCTGTGAAACCAGTACTCTGCTTGCTTTCAATTCGGGACGGTTTTATCGGTTCATCAAATTTTTGTCAGCCGCAGCCATAAATAGCTTACAGGGAAAATTTCAACGGCGCAAAGGTACAAAATCCAATGCAAAATCGAAATATTTTTCGACATAAAGAGTATAAAACTCTCCCGTAAGTACAAGAGAAGCAATCCTCCGCCGACGGCGGCGAGCAGCCATGCGAGGATCCCGGCCGTCTCGGGCGGCGCCAGCAGGAAGAGCAGGGCGCAGGGGGTCAGCAGCACGAACGCGAGGGCCGCATAGTTCAGTTTGAGGGCGGTCAGCGGGTCGGTGATGTAGCGGGCCAGGGCGATATTGCCCCAGAGACGCAGCGACCCGACCTGGAAGAGCAGCAGCAGCGCCGTGCCTCCGACACCGGCAGCGACCAGCAACGGAAGCCACTCCGCAGGCAGGAGCGTTCCGATCGGCATGCGGAGGTCGATCAGCCGCAGCAGGAGCAGCGGCGCGAGCAGCAGCCCGAAGCCGAGGGCCGTGCGGACGAAGCGGATGTAGGCGTTGCCCTGCAGGTCGCTCATGCGGCGCGATCTCGAGCGGTCGAAGGAGAGCCTGCGCATGAGCGAACGGACCTCCCTCAGCCGTCGGCCGAGCAGCGCCAGGTAGAGGAATGCCAGTCCGAGCACGATCCCCTGGAACGGCGCGTTCGACGCGATGCCCGGTGCGGGGAGGGCCGGAGCGGGGGGAAGCGAGGCGAGCGTCGAACGCTCGCCGAACAGCTCGGCGGCTGTCGCGGATCGTTCGGCGGGGGTCTCCTCCTCTTGCGCCGTCACGGGAGTGAGGCTGCGGCGGAGCGCCGCTTCGAGCCGGGAGAGCGAGTCGCCCGGTATCGCGGCCGCCGTGTCGGCGGGCAGGTCGGGGAGAAGGGTCGTCATTCGAAGAAACGTTTTAGGGTGATGCGGATGTCGGTTCCCTTGCCGGGTTCGGACCAGACCACGCCGATCTTTCCCTGGTGGTACTCCTCGATCACGCGGCGCGAGAGGGAGAGTCCGAGTCCCCAGCCCCGGGTCTTGGTCGTAAATCCCGGTTCGAAGATCCGTTTCCAGTTGCTTTTGGGGATTCCCTTGCCGTCGTCCTTGATGTCGATGGTCACGTAGCGGTCGTCGGAGGCGATCGTGACCTCGATGCGTCCGTGTCCCTGCAATGCGTCGAGCGAGTTCTTGATCAGGTTCTCGACCACCCATTCGAAGAGCGCCGTGTTGATGCAGGCCTTCACGGGGGCGATGGCCAGGCCGTTGTAGTCGATCGCCACGTTGCGGGGTGCCCGCGTGCGGAAGTACATGACCGAACTGCTGACCGCCTCGTTGATGTTCTCGGGCGTGAGCGGCGTTTCGGAGCCGATCTTCGAGAAGCGGTCGGCGATCTTCATCAGGTGGCCCAGATCCTTGTTCATCTCCTCGACGGCGTTGGGATCGACCGGCTGCGTGCGCAGGTACTCGATCCACCCCAGCAGCGAGGAGGTCGGCGTGCCGAGCTGGTGGGCCGTCTCCTTGGCCAGTCCGATCCACACGCGGTTCTGCTCGTCCTGTTTGGTGGAGCGGAAGGCGATGAAGACCAGCAGGATGAATATGGCGATGACGCTCAGCTGGATGTAGGGAAACCAGTAGAGCGACTTGAGCAGCCGCGAACGGCCGTAGAAGATGATGTGCTTGCAGTTGCCGCCCCAGAAGTATTGGATCGTGATGGGGGTGTTCTCGCCGGCCAGCTGGTTGATCTTTTCGCGGAGCCGGTCGGGATGATTGACCACGGCTTCGGGAATGAGGTGCGAGCGGAGCACCTTGAGATCCTGGTTGGTAATGATGAAGGGGATGTTGTTGCGCTGGCTGAGGATGTCCTCGACGAAGGGGTCGTTGCCCGAGTCGCTCATCACGTCGCGCATGACGCGCTCCATCGCATGGACCCACAGCTCCACCTCGTGCTGCTCCTTTTCCCGCAGGCTGCGCGCCATGTCGTTGGTAAAGAAGAGCGAGAGGAGCACCAGCGTCGTTCCGGCGGCGATGGCCACGATCCTCTTGCGGAAGGAGAGTATGCGTCCCGGCTGCAGCATGGGCGGTTATTTTTCTGCGGCCTCTTCCTCGGCGGAGAGAATCGCCCGGTAGCGTTCGGGGTTCAGCAGCAGCTCGGCGGCGCGCAGCGCCTCGGCATCCGAGACCAGGTTGTGTTCGATCACGCCGCGGCGGTAGCCGTGGCGCAGCACGATGTCGCTCTCGATCGTCTCGGCGATCTCCTCGCGGTAGGTGCGCAGGTTGGTCTGCGTGTCGTCCTGCAGGGCGTTTTCGATGGTCTCGATCTGGCGGGTCAGCTCGTCGTAGCGGTCGTTCTCGGTCGCTTTGCGGAGGATTTGCAGCACGCGGCGCGTCTCCGACTCGTAGGGGACCTCCTTGTCCTGCATGAAGCGGACGAAGGCTTCGTAGTCGTCGTCCGAGATCGCGAAGGTGCGGTTGTCGATCGTCTCGGCATGGTGCCGCTGCATGTATTCATCGACGAAATCCTCGATGAAGCCCCGCGCCAGCAGCGTCATGGCGAAGCGGCTGATGTACTCCGGCTCCGTGGCGATGTCGGGCGAGATGCCTCCGCCGTCGCGCACCGTGCGGCCGCTGCGGGTGGAGAATTCCCGGGCGAGCGAGTCGGCCCGTCTCTCCGCCGTCCCCTCTTTCGTGTGGGCGGAGTAGTCGATGGCCTGGATGCAGCGGCCCGAGGGAATGTAGTATTTGGCGGTGGTCAGCTTGAGCAGCGTGTTGTAGCCCAGCGGACGGGTGGTCTGCACGAGCCCCTTGCCGAAGCTCTTCTGCCCGATCAGCACCGCGCGGTCGAGGTCCTGGAGCGCTCCGGCGACGATCTCTGCGGCCGAGGCGCTGTTGCCGTCGATGAGCACCGCGAGGGGCAGCGCCGGCAGCACCGGCTCCTCCTCGGTGCGGAAGATGCGCTCCTCCGACCGCCCTTTGGTGCGGACCACCTCCGTGCCCTTGGGGACGAACATGGAGACGATCTTCACGGCCTCCTGAAGCAGTCCGCCGCCGTTGCTGCGGTAGTCGAGCACCAGCCCCCGGAGCGAATCCTGCGCCCGGAGCCGTTCGATGGCGCTGCGGACCTCCTCGGCCGAACCCTCCGTGAAGTCGCTGTGCTGGACGTAGCCGATGCCGTCGGCCAGGAATCCGGCGTAGGGCACGCTGGGGATCGCAACCCGCTCGCGGCGGATGCGGAGCGTGTCGCGCGCACCGCCGATGAGCCGCTCGACGACCACCTCGACCTGCGTGTCGGGGGTGCCCCGGAGCGCACCGCTGACCTGCTCGGTGCTCCAGCCTGCGGCATCCTGCCCGTCGATGGCGAGGATCTTGTCCCCGATGCGGATGCCCGCCCGGTCGGAGGGGGTCCCTTCGTAGGGCTGTGCGAAGATGATGTAATCGCCCTTTTTGCGGATGAGCGATCCGATGCCTCCGTATTTTCCCGTGGTCATCATGTCGAACTGCGACATCTCCTTCTCGGGCAG
Source organism: uncultured Alistipes sp. (assembly GCA_947173915.1). Taxonomy (GTDB): domain Bacteria; phylum Bacteroidota; class Bacteroidia; order Bacteroidales; family Rikenellaceae; genus Alistipes. The sequence continues at coordinate 7,808 of CAMWGZ010000004.1, read as the reverse complement.
GTATTCGGTGTAGGGGTCCAGAATGCGGGTCATGCCGAGGGCGGCCGCCTCCGTCAGCCGGTCGGGGTCGATCGGATCGACGTAGAGGAGCGACAGCTCGCGCAGCATATTGACCATTATCTCGGTGTTGCGGCCCAGTCCGAAATCGTCGGGCTTGCCGTGCCAGAAGAAGCAGCAGATCACGATTGCCGCCGCGATCGGCGCGGCCGGACGCAGGAGGTGTCGGAGTCGGTTCATTGTTACTTTTCTTTTCTGTTCAGATAGTTTTCCAGACGGAAATATGCGCGCGCCACGCCCCGGCGTATGCCTTCGATCACGATCCACTCGCCGTTCTGCGTTACCCGGATCTCGTCCTCGAAGAGCAGCGACAGGCGGCGCGGCAGCGTGTCGCCCCGGAAGACGATCTCGTATTCCGACTCCCGCACGGGGCGGAATCCTTCGGCGGCGAAGGCGCTGACGACCAGCTCGCGGTCGCTCATCAGGTGTCCGACCGTCTGCCTGGAGATGAATCCGAAGCGGGGGTAGAGGGCCGAGAGGAGGAGCATCGCGGCGATCATTACCTGGCCGCGGGTCGAGTGGACGAGTGCGCGGAAGGTCTCCGCCGGAGTCAGCAGCGAAGTGTTGGTCACGAACATGAGTGCCATGACGACCAGATAAAGAACGCACAGGGCGACGAAATATTTTACGGAGCGGATCAGATGCTTTTTCATGGATTTTTCGGTTTGTACGGTTTTCTTTGAGATTCGGGGCGAGGCCTCTCGGGGCTGCGGCCTTCGGACGGCGGGGCTGCCGCTATCGGGGTAGTTCCGCCCGGCCGAGACGGCCGACGGCATCGGCCACCTCCTGCATGAGCCATTTGGGGGTCGAGGTGGCCCCGCAGATGCCGACGCTCCGCACCCCTTCGAACCATTCCGGCAGCAGTTCGGCTGCCTCTTCGACGTTGTAGCTGCGGGGATTGGCTCCGCGGCACACCTCGAAGAGCACCTTGCCGTTGCTCGACTTGCGGCCGCAGACGAAGACGATCGCGTCGAACCGGCGGGCGAACGCTTCGAGGTGCGTCTCCCGGTTGGCGACCTGGCGGCAGATCGTGTCGTGGGCCGTGATCAGCCCGGGGTCGGCGGCACGCTCCCGCATCCGTTCGGCCAGCCGATGGAAGAGGGCGATGCTCTGCGTGGTCTGCGAGAGGAAGAAGACCGGTCGCGTGAAGTCGATCTTGTCCAGCTCCTCCTCCCGTTCGATGACGATCGTGGGCGATGCCACCTGGTTGGTCAGGCCGATTACCTCGGCATGGTTGCGCTTGCCGAGCAGCACCACCTGCCCGCCGACGGGGGTCATCTTCCGGTGGGCCCGCACCACGCGGTCCTGCAGCTTGGCCACCACGGGACAGGTCGCGTCGATGATGCGGATGCCCAGCTCCTCGGCCCGGCGGTAGGTCGCGGGCGGCTCTCCGTGGGCCCGGATCAGCAGGCTGCGCCCCGCGAGCCGGGGCATCTGTTCGTGTGTGACGGTCCGCATGCCGAGGCGTTCGAGGCGCTGCACCTCGATGCGGTTGTGGACGATGTCGCCCAGCGAGAAGATCTCCGGCTGCTCGCGCAGCGCCTCCTCAGCGCGGGAAATGGCCCGCTCCACCCCGAAGCAGAAGCCCGAGGCGGCATCTATCTCGACGGTCATTGCCGCAAGGTCGTTCGTGTGACTGTTCATGGTTCGGATCGGGTTTCAGCAGGTGCCGGCGATGCGGTCGAAGCGCTCCCGGAACCACTCCATCTGCTCTTCGACGCTCATGCGGCTGTTGTCCAGAACGATCGCGTCGTCGGCCTGACGCAGCGGCGAGATGGCGCGCGTCATGTCGGCCCGGTCGCGGGAGCGGACGTTCTCTTCGATCTGGGCGAGCGAGACCTCTTCGCCCTTGGCGTGCAGCTCGTCGTAGCGGCGGCGTGCCCGCACGGCGGGATCGGCCGTCATGAAGATCTTCAGCTCGGCATCGGGGAAGACCACCGTGCCGATGTCGCGGCCGTCCATGACCACTCCCCGGTCGCGTCCCATCGCCTGTTGCATCGCCACCAGCTTCTCGCGCACCGGGCGGATCGAGCTGACGCGGCTCACGCAGCTGCTTACCTCGATGGAGCGGATGCGTCCCTCGACGCACGTGCCGTTCACGTAGATGTCGCTCGCACCCCGTTCGGGATTGAAGCGGAAAGCGATCGAGATCTCGTCGAGCAGGGCCGCCACCCGCTCCTCATCGACGGTTCCCGCCTCGATCGCGCCGTGTTCGAGCGCATAGAGCGTTACGGCGCGGTACATGGCACCGGTGTCGATGAAGATGTAGCCCAGCCGTGCGGCGATGGCTTTGGCGAAGGTGCTTTTGCCGCAAGAGGAGAATCCGTCGATGGCGATGACGATTTTTTTAGCCTTGGAGCACTCCATGAGGTATGATGTTGAAAAATGTGGAAAGAATCGTGTAGATGCCCAGCACCCCGATCACGATGCCCGCCACGTGGTTGATCGTGAGCATGTGGCGCGGGCGGAACTTGCGGCGGAACAGGTTGATCAGAAAGGCCAGCGAGGTCCACCAGAGGGTCGCTCCGCCGAAGAATCCGGCGATGACCGCCAGTCCCCGCCCCAGTCCGGCGGCATCGAACGATTCGATGGTCGTGATCTTGAAGACGGCGAAGAAGGTCAGGATGTAGGGGATGACCAGGATGAAGTTGGCGATCGTCAGTCCGAAGATCGAGGCGAAGTCCTGACCGAGGCTGCTCTTGCCGGCGCGGTTGCGGCGGATCTGCGGCACGGGGTTCTGGAAGAAGATATAGACTCCGACGATGACCACGAAGATGCCGGCCACCACGCGCAGCAGCTGGTTGTACTGCTCGATCTGGCTCTGGAGCACCGAGTAGCAGGAGTAGGCGATGAGCGCCATCAGCGTGTCGGCCGACGCGATGCCCAGCCCCGAGACGATGCCCGAGCGGCGGTTCTTGCTCAGGGTGCGCTGGATGCACAGCACGGCGACGGGGCCGACCGTGATCGAGGCGGCTATGCCTACGCAGAATCCGCGCAGGAGGACTTCGATGATTCCCAGGTACATGTTTCTTTTTTTTCGGCGTTGCGGCGCAGGGACGGCGCGGGGTAAAGGCCGGGGGGTCGGCCCGCACCGGTCCGTCCGGCTCGGTGGTTGTCCGAGGGACAAAGATACGAATAAGCCGAATACAAAACCAAACTTGTTTGTGTTTTGTTGAGGCGAAGTATCTAAGGCGCAGCCAAAGGTACGAATAAGCCGGGCGAAAAATGCAAGCGAGTTTGCTTTTTTCCGAAGCGCAGTATCTGGAACGGAGTTCAAGATACGAAAACAGACCGGAAGCCGGTGGCGGCAGGGAGGAAAAACGGTCTGCCGGCGATTGTTTGCTGCGACTTTCGTCCGTTTGTTGAAAAGTATTCCATAACTTTCCTATTTCGAACTGCTTTCGTTTCGCGGAAAAATCTATCTTTGCCCGCGAATCCCGAAAAACGACATTTTATGGAGGAAAATCGGAAAATAGAGATAGATCTGAGCGAAGAGGTCGCTCAGGGAAACTACATCAATCTGGCGATCATCGCCCATTCGCTCTCGGAGTTCATCGTCGATTTCGCGACCGTGCTGCCCGGAGTGCCCAAGGCGAAGGTCAAGAGCCGGATCATCCTCACGCCCGAGCATGCCAAACGGCTGCTGCTTTCGCTGCAGGAGAACATTACCCGCTACGAAAGCAACGTGGGCAAGATCGAGATCCCCTCTTCGCAGCGTCCTCTGCCGGGCGACTTCCCGCTGGGCGGCGGTCCGAAGATCGGAGAGGCCTGAGACCGTCGGGGCTGCGGTCCGGTTTTTCGGCGGCCGCGAGCGGATCGTGCGGCGGATTTCGGCGGCATCCGTGGGGTGTCGTGCGAAAAAGGGATGCGGTTTCTTGAGGAACTCAAACGATGGAACAGCGAGGGGTGCCTGTCGGGCACCCCTCGCTGTTTTTGCCGTGCGGCGCTCCCGTGCGGACCGTGCATCCGGGGGAGGGCGGCGGCATAAGAAAGAAAAGAGGAGAGAGCGATCTCCCCTCTTTCCCTCGGTTTATTTGAAATTTTGATGGGTTGTCTGTGTGTCCCGGCCGCTGTCGTACAGGTTCGGAGCCTGCGGCCCCGCCTGTCTGGTCGATCTCCAAGTCGGTGTGGAGTTGCAGGATCCAGGAGTCCGAAATCTCCGAATACATGTCGTCGCCCCGGTAGGTCAGTACGGCATTCGTATATTGCGTTTTCTCCGGAACGGGTTCCCGGAAACCCGGATCGTCCGGAGTGCCGCTGTCGTTGCAGGCCGCGAGCGTCGAGCAACGAAATAACAAGGGGACGTAATCTTTTCAGCATAGGCATTGTGCCTTGATTTCGGAATCAAGATATGAACTTAAATCCGATTTTCCAAATCGGAAATTGGATTTATGCCCGTTTTTTCTTGCTTTTGCTATAAAACAGGGGTCGGGACGTACCCCGTCCCGACCCCGTTTGTCCGCTCTTTCGTTCGGCCTCTATTCGAGGATTTCGCCCACGACGAAGTTGCTGCCGCCGATGAAGATCATGTCCTCCTTGCCGGCCAGCTCGCGGGCGCGGGCCAGCGCCTCCGCGGTTGAGGGGAGCGTCTCCCCCTCCAGTCCGTACATCGCGGCCTGGGCCGCCAGGTCGCAGGCCGGGAGCGCGCGCTCCACACCGGGCTGCGTGAAGAGGTAGGTAGCCTCCCGGGGGAGCAGGGGGAGCACCTGCGTGAGTTCCTTGTCGCGGACGAAGCCCAGCACGCAGTAGAGGCGGCGGTGGGGCGTGGTGCGCAGCTGTTCGGCGACGTAGCGGATGCCGTGTGCGTTGTGTCCCGTGTCGCAGACGGTCAGCGGGCGGTCGGAGAGTTTCTGCCAGCGGCCGAGCAGCATCGTGCTGGCGGCGGCATGGCGCAGTCCCGTGCGCAGCGCCCGTTCGCTGATTGTGAGCGGGGTCTCCTCGTGCAGCAGGTCGATCGTAGCGATCGCGGTCAGCAGGTTGTGGACCTGGTAGTTGCCCGTGAGGTCCAGCTCCAGCGCGAACCGCTTGTCGTCGCGCCGGCGACGGAGGACGAACTGCTGCCGGTCGTGCGCCGTCTGGTGGGTAATGCAGACGAAGGCATCTTCGGCATAGACGAGTTTCGATTTCAGGGCTGCCGCCGTCTGCTCGAATACGTGGTCGCAGGCATCGTTTTTCTCGCCGATGACCACCGGGATGCTCTTCTTGATGATGCCCGCCTTTTCTGCGGCGATCTTTTCGAGCGTATCGCCCAGCAGCGCCGTGTGGTCGAGTCCTATGTTGGTAATCACGCTGACCTGCGGCACGATCACGTTGGTCGCGTCGAGCCGGCCGCCCAGCCCCGTCTCGATGACGGCGACCTCGACATCGGTCTGTGCGAAGTAGTCGAAGGCCATCGCCGTCGTCATTTCGAAGAACGAGAGGTCGAGCTGCATCATACATTCGCGGTGCTTGTTCACGAAGTTCACGATCTTCTGCTTGGGGATCATCTCTCCATCGACCAGAATCCGTTCGCGGAAGTCGCGCAGGTGGGGCGAGGTGTAGAGTCCCGTGCGGTAGCCGGCCTGCTGGAGCACCGAGGCCAGAATGTGCGAGACGGAGCCCTTGCCGTTGGTTCCGGCCACGTGGATCGTGAAGAAGTTGCGCTGGGGGTTGCCCAGGTGCTTGCAGAAGGCCGAGATCCGTTCCAGACCGGGTTTGTAGGCCTCGGGTCCCTTCTGCTGGTACGATGCGAGCGCCGTAAAGAGAAATTCGAGCGTTTGGTTGTAATTCATAGTGTTTGGTTTCCGGATCGTCCCGGAAGTTCGGTTTGTTATTGAATGCAGTGGTTATTCGATCAGGTGGTTCTTCTTCTTGATGCGGTAGGCCAGGTAGTAGAGCAGGCAGAGTCCCATGAGCAGCTGGGCGATGCGTCCCAGGTAGTCGCCGTATCGGGTGTAGAAGGTCAGGCGGCTGTTCAGCTCCATGGTGTCGGTCAGAATGCCGCGGCGGTCCCAGCCCAGCTTCTGCCGCACGTCGCCCCGCGTGTCGATGAATCCCGAGGTGCCGGTGTTGGCGCTGCGGGCGATGGCCCGGCGGTGCTCGACGGCCCGCAGACGGGCGATCGAGAAGAGGTGGCGGTGGCCCGGCGTGTCGCCCCACCAGCAGTCGTTCGAGGAGATCAGCATGGCCTGTGCCCCGTCCCGCACGAACTGGCCGAAGAAGTCGCCGTAGAGTCCCTCGTAGCAGATGGCCGGCCCGACCGCTGTGCCGCGGTTGCGGAAGACGGGACCTGCCTCGCCGATGCCGAGCTGGCCGACCGTGCCGCCCAGGTCGATGACAAGGAACTTGAGCGCCTTGAAGATCCAGGTCGGGGTGTTCTCCACGCCGATGACCAGACGGCCCTTGTGGTGGATTGCCGTCACGCCCGAGGAGTCGATGGCCAGGGCCGAGTTGAATGCGTCGTAATAGCTGCGTCCGTCGCGGCGGTTGAAATCCCGGCGGGCGGTTTCGGGGTGTGCTTCGTCGGGGTAGTACACGGCGGTGTTGGCTCCCGCGACGAGCAGGGCCTGCGGGTATTTGAGCCGCATCAGACGCTCGAATGCGCGCACGGGCCGCGCCGAGCGGACCGACTCCTCGTCGTAGCGGTAGTAGGGGATCGCCGTTTCGGGCAGCACGATGAAATCGACCCCCTGCGGCACCTGTGCCGTGAGCGAGAGAAGCAGCTCCTCCTGCTCCTCGGCGGTCCCGGAGGCGAACTTGTCGTGGATGTTCGGTTGGACGACGGAGACTTCGATCGAGCCTTCGTCGGGGGTGCGGTAGCTGAAGAAAATGGCGAGCGAGACGAGCAGGGGAAGCACGATGACCCCGGCTGCCCGCAGCCAGGCCCGGCGGTCGCGGCCGCGCCGCCACGCCTCGTAGAGGAATATGTTGCCCAGCAGCACCCAGAGCGTGCCGCCGAAGATGCCGGTGTATTCGTACCACTGCACGGCCCAGATTTCGTGGGAGAATCCGTTGCCGAGCAGCAGCCAGGGCCAGGAGAAGTCCCCGATCGAGTACCAGTATTCGGTGGCGATCCAGCCTGAGACGAGCAGGGTGTAGGCCAGGGCCTTCGGACCCTTCTTCGAGACGGTGTGGTAGAGCATGAAGGCGACCATGTTGAGGCACGACGAGGCGATCGTCGCGGCGAACGGCCCGACGGGGGTCGCCAGCCAGATCCACCAGATCGTCGCGGCGTTCCAGAGAACGAACGCCAGCAGCGCCCAGCCGAAGACCCGCCACCACGAGCGGCGCGAGGCATCGTACGAATCGCTGATCCAGAGCAGCGGCACCAGCCCGGCGAAAAGGGTAAATCCCGTTCCTCCGAGCCATCCCGGCGAAAGCAGCAGGGCCGAGCATATTGTGGCTGCGAGTTTGCGCATCATGAGCATTGTCGATTCGTCGGACAAAAATAGGGAATGCCGCCGAAATTTCAAAACTTTACGGAGGCGATTTTCCCTTTCGGAAGCGATCCGTTTCCTGCGGGGCCGGAGGGGCGTTCGGGGGCCTTTTCTCGGCCCGGAGGCGGGCGGTTTCCGCACGGGGTGCCCTGCGGCTGCCTATTTCGGTGCGGCTGCCGGGCGCGGTGTTGCGTTTCGGGGGATTATTGCTATTTTTGCGGGCGGAAGAGGCGGCCTCGCCGCCGCCTCGCCGCGGCGGTTTTTCGTCCGCAGCCGACCTCCGCATGCGAGCGGACCGGCCGAGGGGTCGCCGCCAATGCGGGCTCTTCGACCCAG
>CAMWGZ010000003.1 GCA_947173915.1 uncultured Alistipes sp. | reverse complement strand
TTAAGATCGTCGGCAGCGTCAGTTGTGTATAAGAGACCGCTCCCGCGCTGGCGGCGTAACGTTCCGCCGCCGGTCCGTTGCGGAGGGGTGTTGTGCGTGCGTTACAGCGCCGACTCGAACTGACGGAGAAACCGCACGTCGTTCTCGAAATAGAGCCGCAGGTCCCGGACTCCGTATTTGAGCATCGCGATGCGCTCGACACCCATGCCGAAAGCGAAACCCGAGTAGCGTTTCGAGTCGATTCCGCAAGCCTCCAGCACGTTGGGATCGACCATGCCGCAGCCCATGATCTCGAGCCAACCGGTGCCCTTGCAGACGTTGCATCCCTTGCCGCCGCAGAGGTTGCACGAGACATCGACCTCGGCCGACGGCTCCGTAAAGGGGAAGTAGGAGGGACGCATGCGGATGGTCGTCTCCTCGCCGAAGATCTCCTTGGCGAAGTAGAGGATCGACTGTTTCATGTCGGCGAACGAGACCCCTTCGTCGATATAGAGTCCCTCGATCTGATGGAAGATGCAGTGGGCACGGTAGGAGATCGCCTCGTTGCGGAAGACGCGGCCGGGGCAGATCACGCGGATGGGCGGCTGCTGCCGCTCCATCGTCCGCACCTGGATCGAGGAGGTGTGGGTGCGCAGCAGCACGTCGGGGTTCTTGCCGATGAAGAAGGTGTCCTGCATGTCGCGCGCGGGGTGCTCGGGCGGAAAATTGAGCGCCGAGAAGACATGCCAGTCGTCCTCGATCTCCGGACCGTCGGCCACGGTGTATCCCAGCCGCGCGAAGACCTCGACGATCTGGTTGCGCACCAGCGAGATCGGATGACGCGATCCCAGCTCCTCCTCCGAGCCGGGACGGCTCATGTCGGCGATCTGCGACGAAGCCTCGCCCGCAGCCTGTTCGGCCTCGGCGCGCAGGGCGGCCACGCGCTCCTGCGCCCGGCGCTTCAGCTCGTTGAGCTTCTGTCCGAACTCGCGCTTGAGTTCGGGAGCCACGCTCTTGAACTCCTCCATCAGGGCGGTCAGCTCGCCCTTGCGTCCCAGGATCCGGACACGGAAATCTTCGATTTCGGCGACGGCTTTCGGACGGAAATTCTCGACCCGTTCGAGCAGTTCGTTGATTTTATCCTTCATATTCTCAGAAATTACGCTGTTAATTTGTATTTTTATGCGGTATATCGGACAAAGATACGAATAAGCGAGAGCAAAAGCAAGCTCGCTTGCATTTTGCCGAGCGGGAGTATCTAAGGCGAAGCCAAAGATACGAATAAGCCGAATACAAAACCAAACTTGTTTGAGTTTTGTTGAGGCGAAGTATCTAAGGCGAAGCCAAAGATACGAAAAGTCGAGCGCAGAAGCAAGCGTCAGCTCGATTATGCCGAGACCGGAGTGTCCGAAAAGGCCGATTTTTTCCGCCGCGCATCGAAAAAAGAGTCCTTTTCCATATCTTCGTCCGCCCTACGGCACGCTTCCACCGGAGGCCCCCCGGCCTGCGGCTGCGACCGTGCCGCGAAACATCATCCCCACAACCGATTGCGCCATGAAACGAAACTTCCGCCATCTACTCCTGCTGCCGCTGCTGTCGGCACTCCTGCTGCCGCTGCCCGATGCCTGCGCCCAGAGCGTCGGCGTGGTCATGAGCGGCGGCGGAGCCAAAGGACTCTACCACATCGGAGTGCTCCAGGCACTCGAAGAAAACGGAATCCTGATCGATTACGTCTCGGGCACCTCGATGGGTTCGATCATCGCCGGCCTCTACGCTGCCGGATACTCCCCCGCCGAGATGCGGGAGATCGTCGCCTCGGGCGAGGTCCGGCAGTGGGTTTCGGGGCGTATCGACCCGAACAATCTGCCCTACTACCGCCGTCAGAGCGCCCAGGCGCCCGTCTTCTTCACGGTGCGTCTCAATCTGAAGGAGCGCCCCGACGAACCCAACGCCGCACGGTTCAAGCTGCCCTCCTACCTGATCTCTTCGACGCAGATCGACCTGGCGCTGGCCGATCTGTTCGCCCCCGCCTCGGCGGCTGCCGGAGGCGATTTCGACCGGCTGATGGTCCCCTTTCTCTGCGTGGCCAGCGACATGAACGCCCGCCGGCCGGTGGTGCTCCGCCGGGGCGACCTGGGTGCGGCGATCCGCTCGTCGATGTCGATACCGATGGCTTTCAAGCCGATGAAGATGGACTCGATGCTCCTCTACGACGGCGGCATCCACGACAACTTCCCCTGGAAACCGCTCGACGCAGCGTTCCGCCCCGACTTCCTGATCGGCAGCAAATGCACCGCGGGCAACACGGCCGTCGATGCGGACAGCCCCCTGACCGACCAGGCCTTCATGCTGGCGATGGGGATTACCGACTACGACCTGCCCGAGGAGCGGAGCGTGATGATCGCCCGCGCGGTCAATGTCGGCATGCTCGACTTCAACAACGCCGAAGCCATCATCGAATCGGGCTACCGCGATGCCCTCGAACAGATTCCCGCCCTGCGCGAGCGGATCGCCCGCACCCTCTCCCCCGAAGAGGCGCAGCGCCGCCGGGAGGAGTTCCGGGCCCAGTGCCCTCCGCTCGTGCTCGACGATTACCGGATCGAAGGACTCTCCGCCCCGCAGACCGCCTACGTGCGCGATCTGATGCGGCTGGACCGCACCTACGACAGACGGCAGCGGCAGATGAGTTTCGGGGAGTTCCGCAGCAAGCTCTTCTCGGTCCTCTGTTCGGGCGACTACACCGCCGAGTACCCCCGCTTCCGGTACGACCCCGCACACGGACGCTACTCGGTCGATCTGCGCATGGCGGCCAGCGAGGATTTCCGCTTCCTGGTGGGCGGCAACATCTCTTCGACGGTATTCAACCAGGCCTTCATCGGCTTCGACTACCACACCGTCCGCCGCGTATCGCAACGGGCTTTCGCGGGCCTCTACCTGGGTCCGACCTACCTCACGTCGAGCATCGGAGGACGCACCGACTTCTTCCTGTGGAAACCCTTCTCGCTGGAATACGCCTACAACTTCGAAGCGCAGAACCTGCGGCACGGCAATTTCGGCAACATCACGCCGGTCGATAACACGGAATCGGTCAAGACGAGCGAGCACTTCATTTCGGCGCGACTGGCCATGCCGCTGACCCACAACAGCCTGCTCGCCCTGCAGATCAACGGCGGACAGCAGAACTACCGCTACTACGAAGACCGCCTGCCCGACCCGAGAAGCACCGCCGACCTCACGCGCCTGCTCTTCTTCGGCATCAAGCCCGAAATCGTACGCAACACCTTCGACAAGCCGCTCTACCCGCGCCGGGGATCGGAGATCTCGCTCTCGGGCATCTACATCACGGGGTGCGAACAAAACAGACCCTACGAAGGTGCGCCCCGCAACATCCACCGGGAGTGGCTGGGGGCCAGGGTTCACTGGAAACGCTATTTCGACGTGCCGGGCTGCCGCTGGTTCTCCTTCGGACTGGACCTGGATGCCATCTGGAGCAACCACCCCGACTTCAGCGACCGCACCGCCACCCTGCTCTCGCTGCCGGCCTACCAGCCCGTCATCCACTCCCAGATGGCCTTCATGCCCGACTACCGGGCCAAGAGGTTCGTGGCGGGAGGCGTGATGCCCACCTTCGACCTGCTGCCCAACTTCTTCCTCCGCACGGGATTCTACGCCATGCTGCGCGACAACCGCACCCTGCCCGGAGAGAGCATGCAGTACATCGTCGAAACCTCGCTGGTCTATCACACGCCGATCGGCCCGGTAAGCCTCTCGCTGACCAAATACGACCTGAGCAGCCGCAACAACATGTATCTGACCTTCAATTTCGGCTATGCGATCTTCGCTCCGAACGGTCACTTCTATTGATCTCCCTGCGCGGCAAGGCCGGGAGAAACGCAGTTTTCCGGATCCCGAACACAAAAAAAGCAGGGAGCGCTTCGTCAGCCGAAGCGCTCCCTGCTGCGGTAAAGGATCGCTCCTTCCTCCGCAATAACCACTCAAATCACTTAAACACTCAATATATCAACCTTAACGCAAATCCTCTCCTCTCCCGCCCTCGCGCCGCATCCCTTCATCGGCCGCCGGCGCACCGGGCGGTTCTGCGGAAAGAGAAGCAAATCGCGTGCCGAAACAGGCCGCGGCAGCAAAAAAAAAGAACGGGAAGAGTCTCCGCAGCCTCCCTGCGCTCTTCCCGTTCCGAAAGTCCCGGCGACCATCCTGCGATGCGGAATGCCGCGGGTATCCAATCCGTTCTATTCTATTCCGTACTGACGCAACTTGTTGTAGAGCGTCTTGCGATCGACTCCGAGCAGACGGGCCGCCTGCGACTTGTTGCCGCCCGCCGCATTCAGCGCCCGGCGGATGCGCTCCTCCTCGCCCGCCGGATCGCGCAGCGACACTGAGGCGGGAGCTGCCGGCTCCGTACCGGTCAGCTCGGCGGGAAGATCGGCCGGCGTGACATACTCCCCGCGGGCCATCAGCGTGGAACGGGTCACGGTATTCTTCAGCTGGCGCAGGTTGCCCGGCCAGTCGTAGGCGAGCAGCAGCTTCTCGGCCTCGGGATCGAAGCCGGCCACCTGCTTGTCGAGATCGCGGTTGGCCTGCTCCAGGAAGAAGTTGGCGTAAAGCATGATGTCCTCCTGACGCTCCGCAAGATCGGGCATCCGCAGCACGAACTCGTCGATGCGGTGGTAGAGGTCGGCGCGGAACGATCCCCGCACGATGGCCCCCTCCAGATCCTCGTTGGTCGCACAGATCAGCCGGATATCGACGCTCAGTTCGCGGGCGCCGCCCACCGGACGGATGCGCCGCTCCTGCAGGGCGCGCAGCAGCTGCACCTGGATGTCGTAGCTCAGGTTGCCCACCTCGTCGAGGAAGAGCGTACCGCCGTGCGCCACCTCGAAGGCACCCTTCTTGTCGGCCAGCGCCCCGGTAAAGGAGCCTTTGATGTGACCGAAGAACTCCGAAGCGGCCAGATCGCGCGACAGAGCGCCGCAATCGACCGCCACGAAGGGTTTACCGGCCCGTTTGCTGTGCTCGTGGATCAGCCGCGCGATGTGCTCCTTGCCCGTGCCGCTCGCACCCTCGATCAGCACCGACATGTTGGTCGGAGCCACCAGCTCGGCGAACTCGTAGAGCTTGCGCGATGCCTCGCTGCGCCCCTCGACGTAGCTGAGGGTACCCTCCTGCCGCAGCGGCGAACGCTCCTTGGCCGCCTTCCGCGCGGGCGGGGTCGCCGCAGCGACGGGCACTGCGACAGGTGCGGCCTCGCCGGCCGAATCGATCGCCTCGCGGATCTTGCGCAGCAGCTCGTCGGGACGCACCGGTTTGGAAATGTAGTCGCGGGCACCGAGCTTCATGCTGTTCACCGCGTTGCCGATCTCGGCATAACCCGTCATGACGATCACGGGCGTTGCGGCGGCATGTTCGGCCGTCCACTGCAACAGATCGGTACCCTCGCCGTCGGGAAGACGCATGTCCGAAAGAATCAGCGCATAATCCCCCGCTCCCAGCAATTTGCGACCGGTAGCCAGATCGGCCGCCGTATCGACCTCGAATCCCCGTTTGCCCAGCCACGTGCGCAACATGACCGACAAAGTGACATCATCGTCGATAATCAATATTTTCTCCATATCCATCTCTTCCGTTTACTCTTCGCAAAGATATTCATTTTTTGCCTGATCGACAATTTTGGCCACTCTTTCGGCGGCGTGAAGCGCTTCGTCGCGCAACATGCCGTCCAGCACCCCCTCCGAACGCTCCAGGCGGCGCAACACGGCCACCAGCTCCTGCTCGCCGAGCATCGTGAAGACGGGCAGCATCTTGTGGGCGACGGCCCGGATCTCGTCGTCGTCCCCGGCCGCTGCGGCACGGCGCAGCCGTTCGACATGCTGCCGGTTCTCCGCAACGAACACGCGCACGATGGAGCGCGCCGCCTCCGGATCGTCGGTGGCATAGGCGGTAAGCACCTCCAACCCTTCGGGAGCGGCCGCTACGACCTCGCATTCGGGAGCCTCGTCGGCCGCAACGGCGGCAAAACGCCCGCACAGCAACGAGGCCAGCTCGCCCCGGGCGAACGGCTTGTTGAGCACATCGGTAAAACCCTTGGCCAGATAGACCTCCCGATCGTCCGACCGGGCCGTCACGGCCACGACGGGAAGTTCCGGACGCACGGCGCGAATGCGCCGCAGCACCTCGAAACCGTCCATGCCGGGCATCTGTATGTCGGTAAACACCAGGTCGAAATCGAATTCGCACACCAGCCGGTCGGCATACTCCGGATGGTTGCAGCTCTCGGTATCCACCCCCAGGTAGCGGCACTGGGCGGCGGTCATCTCGAGCTGAAGAGGATCGTCGTCGATCCAGAGGCAGCGGAACCGCTGCCCGTCGCTGCGGCGCAACTCACGGTCGGCGGCGGGCCGTTCCGCTCCGCTCTCGTCCGCAACTGCTTCGGGCGCTTCACGCACGGGAATCCACACCGTAAAGCGGCTGCCGGCACCCTGCTCGCTCTCCAGCCCGACCCGTCCCTGCAACAGCTTCACCAGCCGATCGACGATCGAAAGTCCCAGCCCCACGCCGCTGGCCCCTTCGGCCGACGGGAGGCGCACGAACTCACGGAAGATGCGGTCCCGTTCGTCGGGAGCGATGCCGCGCCCCGTGTCGCTGACGCGGAAATAGAGCCGATCGCCCTCCATCCACGACTCGAAGGCGACGAATCCCCGGTCGGTAAACTTGATGGCGTTGGAAAGCAGGTTCTCGACGATCTGCCGGATGCGCGAGGAGTCCCCCTCGATCCGACGGGAGAGTTCGGGAGCCAGCTTGCAGCGCAGGGCGATCCCCTTCTCCCCGGCCAGCGGCTCGAAGCTCTCGCACACGGTGGTGAACAGCTCGGCCGGGGAGAAGACGATCCAGCTGATCGAGATTTTGTTGGCATCGAGCCGGTAAAAGTCCAGAAGATCGGTCACCAGCCCCAACAGCCGGTCGGCCGCCTCCTTCATGCGATGCAGGTAGATGCGGCACCCTTTCTCCCGCTCGGTGCGGGCCATCAGGTCGATATACCCCATGATCGCCCCAAGCGGCGCCTTGATGTCGTGCGTGACGGCCAGCATCAGTTTTTCGCGCTCTTCGATCAGCACCTCGTTGCGGTCGTTGGCCTGTTCGAGACGGCGCTTGTAGCGGTCGCTGCGCGTGATGTCGCGCCAGAGCATCCCGACGAAGAAGAGCACCACCAGAAACAGACCGCCCATGACCGAGACCATCACGCGCAGCGACTGCCTGCGCACCTCCCCGAGCGAGCGGATGCGGTCCCAGAGGTAGGCGGTCTCCTCCTCTTCGAAATCGACGATCAGGCGGTAGATCCTGCGGTCCACCTGGCGGTTGTTGCGTTCGAGCTGCAGCCCCTCCTGCCGCGCCTTGTCGTAGAGTGCGATGTGTTCGCTCATTACCTTGCGCTCCAGCACCTCGAGGATCGAAGCGATCGTATCGCCCAGATCGCGCGGCAGGGTATCGATCTCCACATGGGTCGTCACGACCAGCTGGGAATCGACCTTGGGCGGAGCGAACAGATCGCCGAAACGGCGGAAAAAATTACGCTTCTTGCGGGGCATGAGCCGCATCGTGTCGCGCACGACCAGCGTGTCGTGGCGTTCGTGCCGGGCCAGCGAGTCGAGCATGGGAACGATCTGGCGGATGTTCTTGTGGAGCACGGCCGACTCGGACGAGGCACGCAGGTTGTGGTCCAGCGCCAGCACCCCCTCCACTTTCTCGCGCAGCAGCACCACGAGCGTATCGAGACGGCTCCGCTGAAGGCTGTCGTCGGTCCACTCCCGCAGCGAGTCGATGTCGCGGTGGACCTGCTCCACCTCCTCCGTGTAACGCTCCCGGTAATCGGGGTAGCCGGCAATGAGCATCTGTCCGCAGCTCTCCGCCTCGTAAAGATGGTAGAGAGTCTGGCTGACCAGCATCCGCCGCTGCTGAAGCTGCTTCTGGCTGTCGTCCTCGATCATCAGGGGGGCGATCTGCCTCCAGACACCCACCGCAGCCATCACACCGAGCAACGCCACGATCAGGTAGCCGACCGCCATTTTCAAACGTACCGAATTAGACTCCTTCATAGTTTTCTCTTTTCAACCGACCGCCGCACCGGAGCGGAAGGTATCGTTGCAAAACAGTCCGAATCGTCCGGAGCCGGTGCACGCCCCCGGGCCGATCGTCAGCGGGCCGATCTGCGGCTCCGCATCCGCCCGATCCGGGCGAGCGTCTTCGGATCGGTCAGCTCGCGCACCGCATCGCGGCCGATCCAGCGCGCTGCGGGAAACGTCCCGTCGTCGGCCAGCCGGCGCGCCACAGCCAGCGCCTCGGACAGAAGCTCCCCGCCGCGCTTGCCGACCGCACGCAAGGCCCAATTGACCGCCTTGCGGACCCTGTCGCGGGAATCCTCCCGCGCATAACGCTCGATCAGCGGCAGACAGGCGCGGAAACGCTCTTCGTCCGCCCGTTTGTCGCCTGCGGCGAGCGTCGCCAGCAGCGCGAAGCCCGCCCGCCGCGTAAACTCTTCGGGCGAAGCGACATACTGCCCGACCTTACGGTAGGCGTAGGGCGTATGCCGGAACAGATTCATGCAGCACTGGTCGCACAGGTCCCACGAACGGAACTCCCCGACCCAGCGATCCATCTCCTCTTCGGAAAAAAGGAGCGGATCGGCCAGCATCGAAGCCAGGATGCGCCCCTCGTGGATCGGGAGACGATACAGCTCCAGCGCAAGCGCGTGGTCGCGCCCGATCTCGCGGGCCAGCCGGCGGAGATCGACGACCCGGATTCCCAGCGCCGTCGTCGTGTCGATGCCGAAGCGGGCCATGCCGCAGAGGTGCTCCCGATCGGCACACGCCTCCAGGCGCGCCACCACCTCGGGGCAGGTCGGTCTCGTCCGCTCATTGTTTTTCCTTCTCTCCATCGGGCATGCGTCCGGCCGATCGGACCGGTTCCGCCGCGCAAAGATAACTGCGTTCGGGCGTTTTGTGCCGTCTTGCCCCGGAAAATTTCGCACCGGCGGCAAACCCCGCCACAGCGCGCGCATCCAGCGGGAAAAACGAAGGAGAGAGGTCTCTTCCGAAACCTCTCTCCCCGATCCATACCGACGGCGGGCACCTCCCGCTGTGTCGGGCGGAACGCCGTTATCGCACGCCCCCGCACCCTCCGTCGCACTCGTCTGGCTACTTCTTGCCGGCCTTGGCCTTTTTCGCAGCCTTCTTCGCCTTTTTGTCGCTGCCCTTCTTGTCGGCGCAGCAGCTCTTCTCGCCGTCGCCGCCCACGAGGGTCATCTCCTCAAGGAGCCAGCCCGCATCGGCGAACTTGTCGATCACGAAGAGCACGTAGCGAACATCGACACCGATGGTGCGCTGCACCTCCGGCTCGAAGGCTATGTCGCCCGACATAGCCTCCCAGTTGCCGTCGAATGCCAGACCGATCAGCTCGCCCCGGCCGTTCATCATCGGCGAACCCGAGTTACCGCCCGTAATGTCGCAGTTGGCCAGGAACGCCACGGGCAGCTCGCCGTTGCGGTCGGCCCAACGGCCGAAATCCTTCTTCTCGTAGAGCGCGCGCAGCTTGGCCGGCACCACGAACTCGGGATTCTCGGGGTTCTCCTTCTCCATCACACCCTTGAGCGTGGTATAGTATTCGTACTTCACGCCGTCCATCGGCTCGTAGGGAAGCACCTGGCCGTAGGTCATGCGCAGCGTGAAGTTGGCATCGGGGTAGAAGGCCTTGTCGGGCTGCATGCGCATCAGACCGGCGATGTAGAGACGGTGGCCGTCGGCGAACTGCAAGTTGGTGGCAACCATCTTCTCGCGCAGCTCGCCCATCTTGCCGATAACCGACTCGGCCAGCACCACGGCGGGATCCCCGGCAAGCTGGTCGGGAGCGACGGCCGTCGCCTTCTCGTAGGAGGTAAAGGCCGAATTGTCGTAGAGATAATCCACATAAGCGTCGATGTCGCCGCCGAAACGGGCATCGATCACCTCGGCGAAGACGCTCGGAAGCTCCGCGACGTGCTCACGCACCATCGCCAGCATGCGCTTGGCCACCTTGCGGTCGGTGGGCATGTTGTAGTCCTTGTAGAACTGCACGTAGTACTCCTCCAGACGCTGCTTCATCTCGTCGGACACCTCCTCGGCACCGAGGATGCGGCGGGCCGAGATGGCCGGCGAAATGATCTCTACGGCCATGCCGCACGCCTCGCTCAGGTACTGGAGCGAAGCGGTATAGGAACGACTCTCCTCAAGCGCCCCGCGAATCATGCCGAGCGCCTGGGCGAATCCCTCCTCGGGCAGCGCGTTGGCATCGGCCCACGCCTGGAAGGCAGCCTCCTGAGCCTCCTTCTTGGCCTTCACGTCGAGCTTCTTCACGCCGCGCATCATACCGATGGTGTTCTTCCAGTAGTTGGACGAACCGGCATACTTCGAGGCGTACTGGATGCGCACCTTGTCGCTGGCAAGCATGTCCTTCTTAAGGATCTCCTGGCGTGCGCCGCGGATGGCCACGCGCTGGGGACCGGTCACGTTGAGCAGCTCGTCGATCTCGTAGGAGGTCATGTAGCGCTGCGTCGATCCCGGGAAGCCCATGATCATCGCGAAGTCGTTCTCCTCGATGCCGTCGAGCGAGATCTTCAGGTGGTTATCGGCACGGTAGGGTACGTTCTCGGGGGAGTAGGCCGCCGGGTTGTTCTCCTTGTCGGCATAGATGCGGAAGATCGAGAAGTCGCCCGTGTGGCGCGGCCACATCCAGTTGTCGGTCTCGCCGCCGAACTTGCCGATCGACGAGGGGGGCGTACCCACCAGACGGATATCGCGGAAAATATCCTGCACGAAGGCGAAATACTGGTTGCCGCCGAAGAAGCTCTTGATGGCGATCGTCTTGCCGGGATACTCCGCCTGAAGCCGCTCGCGCACCGCATCGATGTTGCGCTCGGCAAGCTCAATGCGCTCGCTGCCGCCGGCGATCGAGGGAATCGCCCCCAGCACCTCGGGCGTAACGTCCAGAATATTGCGGATGAAGGTTACCGTCAGACCCGGAGCGGGCAGCTCCTCGGCGTTGCACGAAGCCCAGAAGCCGTCCTTGAGGTAGTCGTGCTCGACCGACGAAAGCTCCTGGATCGAAGCGTAGCCGCAGTGGTGGTTGGTAAAGACCAGACCTTCGGGCGAGACCACCTCGCCGGTGCAGCCGTTGCCGAAGATGACGATGGCATCCTTGAGCGAGCCGCTGTTGATCGAATAGATCTGCTCGGCGGTCAGCTCGCACCCTTTGGCACGCATGTCGCCGATGTTCATTTTCTGGAGGTAGGGCAGCAGCCACATACCCTCGTCGGCCGAAGCGGTCAGCGATACGGCCGCCGCAGCCAGACACAAAAACAGTTTTTTCATCGTTGTTTTGATAATTATTGAAAGTTTGTTGATAAGTTCCGTATTCTGCCTTACGATCCGCTATCCGATGGCGATCATGTTGCGGATGGAGCGCTCGGCACGCCGGCGCACCTCTTCGTCGATGAGCACCTCGGGCGACTCGTCGCGCAGCGTGGAGAGGATGTTTTCGAGCGTGACCATCTTCATGTAGCGGCACTCGTTGCATCCGCACGTCGCATCGTCGGGAGGCGCGGGAAGGAACACCTTGTCGGGGCAGAGGCGCTTCATCTCGGCGAGAATGCCCGCCTCGGTCGCCACGATGAACTCGCGCGCCCCGCTCGTGCGGCAATACTCCAGGATCGCGGCCGTCGAACCGACGAAGTCGGCCGCCTCGACCACATAGGCGCGGCACTCGGGGTGGGCCACCGTGCGGGCTTCGGGGTGCTGCCGCTGCAGCTCCAGGATCTTCTCGAGCGAGAACTCCTCGTGCACGTGGCACGCACCGTCCCAGACCACCATGTTCTCCCGCCCGGTCAGCTTGCGGATGTAGCCGCCCAGGTTGCGGTCGGGGGCGAAGAGGATCGGCTGGTCGGCCGGAATCGACTCGACGACCCGCAGCGCATTGGAGGAGGTGCAGCAGATGTCGGTCAGCGCCTTGACCCCGACCGTCGTATTTACATAGGAGACCACCTTGTGCCCGGGGTATTTGGCCCGGAAGGCG
Source organism: uncultured Alistipes sp. (assembly GCA_947173915.1). Classification (GTDB taxonomy): domain Bacteria; phylum Bacteroidota; class Bacteroidia; order Bacteroidales; family Rikenellaceae; genus Alistipes. The sequence goes on along the minus strand of CAMWGZ010000003.1, from coordinate 14,176 downwards.
GCGAACTCCTCCGCATCGCACGAGGCGGCCAGCGAACAGTCGGCCTCGGGGCAGGGGAGCAGCACCTTCTTTTCGGGCGAGAGCACCTTGGCCGTTTCGCCCATGAAGCGCACCCCGGCGAAGAGGATGATCGCGGCATCGGTCTTCTGCGCCTGAATCGACAGGGCGAGCGAGTCGCCCAGAAAATCGGCCGCCTGCTGCACTTCGGGCCGCGTATAGTAGTGTGCCAGGATCACGGCGTTCTTCTCCCGCTTCAGCCGGCGAATCTCCTCCATGAGTTGCGACGAGTTTTCAACCATCGTTTTTTATTTTTACTTTTTATTTAATTTTAAAGAATAATTCAAGAATAGAAATAATACCTGTCAATTGTGTGGATAACTTTTCCTGTGAATTCATTATCCACATGTTTTGAAATCCGTGTGTATAATCCGTTCTCTCTTTTCCTGGCCGAAAGGCCTTGCAGCCGGGAATATGTCGGGTTATCGACAAATGTTCGTAACTGCTTTCGACATTTCGACATGTTCGGGTTGTTCACATTCTCCCTCCGTTTCGGTCGATAACGCACTGCGATAACTTTCGAAAACTTTTTTTTGCCGTTCCGTGATTTTTTCCATACCGTCGTGAAGATCGGATTCGCAAGCGGACTGCCGTTTTTCTTTTCAAAAGTTGTTATCGGGTTTTCAACAGAGTTATTCCTTTATCGAAGGGCCTTTTCAACAATCCTGTCGGCAATGTCCCGGTAGTAGGGGGCCACCCTCGGGTCGATCGCAGCGGAGGGGGTGCCGTTGTCGGCTCCCTCCATGATGGACTGGATGATCGGTATTTCGCCCAGGAAATCGACCCCGTGCTCTGCGGCGTAGCGGCGGGCGCCTCCCCGGCCGAAGAGGTAGTAGCGGTTTTCGGGCAGCTCCTCGGGCGTGAACCAGGCCATATTTTCGATGATGCCGGCGATCGGTATGTTCACCTGCGGGTTGCGGAACATCTCCACGCCCCGGCGCACGTCGGCGACGGCCACCTGCTGCGGTGTGGAGACGATCGCCGCGGTTGCGATCTTCAGTTCGGAGATGATCGACAGATGAATGTCGCCCGTGCCGGGAGGCAGGTCCGCGAGCAGGAAGTCCAGCGCGCCCCAGCGCGTCTGGTGGATCATCTGCCGCAGGGCGTTCACGGCCATCGCGCCGCGCCAGAGCAGCGCGTCGTCGGGTTTGATGAAGAAACCGATGGACATGATCTTGATACCCTCCGCCTCGGCCGGCAGGATGATGTCGCGCCCCTCCTCCGAGACGGCCTCGGGGAGGTAGCCTTCGAGACCGAACATGCGGGGCTGCGAGGGACCGTAGATGTCGGCATCGAGGATGCCGACGCGGAAGCCGCGGTCGCGCAGGGCGACGGCCAGGTTGGCCGTTACGGTCGATTTGCCGACACCGCCCTTGCCCGAGGCGATCGCCACCACGCGGGCGATGTCGCCCGTGGTGGTCTGCTTTTCGGCGGGTTCCGGCCGCCGCGGTGCCGCCTCCTTGATCAGGACGGCGACGTTATCGGTTTCGGGGAAACGCTCGCGGAGCAGCGCTTCGATCTGACGTTTGATTTTCGGGGCGAAAGGATCTCGCGCCTTGGGGAAATTCAGCGTGACGGAAATTTTCGCTCCGTCGGCGGCGATTTTTTCGACCAGACCGCTCGACACGATTCCCCGCTGCGTTTCGGGATGGAGGATTCCGTCGAGCAATTCTCTGATTTTCTCTTCCATGATTTGAATTGGTTTGCGCTGTAAAGATAACGATTTATTTCGTTCGCAAGACATAATCGGCGGCGAAAGCTTTCGTCGGACGGCCCTCGCTCGGGCGGGCGTTCGCCAACCGGGGAGCGAGGTGCCGTGCGGCCGCAGCACCTCTCCGCACCGTGTGGCCGCGCAGCCGCTGCCAGAGCGGAATCGCAAAAAACATATTATCGAAATATGATAAAATATATTTGTTTTTCAAAATACGAATCGTTATATTTGCATTATAAAATATGTAACGGATTAGCGAAACGAATCAATTAAAGCAGTTTATGAAATTTTTGAAAATGTTTCTGGCGGGTCTGCTCGCCTTCTTCGTCGGAGGGGCGGTCATGACCCTTTTCGGCGTGGCGATCTTGTTGGGAATCGTCGGTTCTCTTTCGTCGCAGACTCCCGCGACGGTCGGAGCGCATGCGATTCTGAAGATCGATTTTTCGGAAGATCTGGTCGATGCGCCGAGTGCGGATCCTTTCGACGGGTTCGATTTCTCCACCATGACCGCGACACCCCGCGTGACGCTCTACGATGCGCTGCGGGCGATTGACGCGGCGAAAGCCGACCCCCGTATCGAGGGCATCTACATACGCCCCGAAGGCAGTGGGCTGAGTTCGGCGGCCGTGCTGGAGGAGCTGCGCGGTGCGGTGGAGGATTTCCGCCGCAGCGGTAAGTTCGTGGTGGCTTACAGCGAGACCTTCTCTCAGGGAGAATACTACCTGGCTTCGGTGGCCGACAAGGTGTATATGGAGCCGCACGGGGGAATGTCGTGGAGCGGTCTCTCCTCGACGCTCATGTTTTTCAAGGGACTTTTCGACAAGCTGGATATCAAGGCCGAGATCTTCCGTCCGACCGCCTGCAAGTACAAGAGCGCCGTCGAACCCTACTTTCTGACCGGCATGTCGGATGAGAACCGCCGGCAGATGCAGCGCCTGACCGACTCCCAGTGGGGGGTAATCGCCGGGGCGGTGGCCGCTTCGCGCGGGATCGAGCTGGCGGAGCTGAACCGTCTGGCCGACGGGCTGGAGGTGTCGCTCGCCTCGGAGGCGCTGGAGCACCGCCTGATCGACGGACTGCTGTTCGAGGATCAGATGGATGAGGTGTTCCGCCAGTACGGCGCTACGGCCGACGACGAGGGGGAATTTTCGTTCGTGAAGCTCGGCGAATACGTCTCGCAGCTGACCGTCGATGTGCGGAATATCTCTTCGCCGGCGGTGGCGGTCGTCTATGCCGACGGTGCCATTGTCGATGGCAAGGGTACGGGCAAGGATATTTACGGCAATACGCTGGCTGCGACGCTGGCCGACGTGCGCCGTGACGACGACGTGGCGGCCGTCGTGCTGCGTGTCAATTCGCCGGGCGGCAGTGCGCTCGCCTCCGACGTGATCTGGCGCGAGATGGAGCTGCTGCGCGAGCAGAAGCCCGTCATCGTCTCGATGGGCGGCTATGCCGCCAGCGGCGGTTACTACATCTCCTGCGGTGCGGATGCCATCCTGGCCGACCGGATGACCCTCACGGGTTCGATCGGCGTGTTCGGCATGTTCCTGCGGATGGAGGATGCGCTCCGCAACAAGCTGGGCATCACCTTCGACGCGGTGCGCACCAACACCTCGTCCGATATGGGCGTGATGCGGCCGCTGACCCGTTCCGAGCGGGCGATGATCATGCGCGGGGTCGATGAGGTGTACGACACCTTTACCTCCTACGTGGCCGAGGGGCGCAACCTGCCGCTGGAGCAGGTGCTCGAAATTGCGGGAGGCCGTGTCTGGAGCGGCGAGGATGCCGTGGGAATCGGTCTGGTCGATGCCAACGGCGGCCTGCGTGCGGCGCTCTCGGTAGCGGCCGAGAAGGCGGGGCTGGGCGACGGCTTCCGCGTGGTCGAGCGGGTCGAGACCCCGACCGGACTGGCGGCCCTCTTCTCGGGCTTCGCGGCCAAGGTCAAGGCCGACCTGGTGGCCGGCGAACTGGGTCCCTGGGCGGCGGACTGGAGCCGCATGCGCGAGGCGGTGCGGCAGCAGGGTATCGTCATGTACTGCCCTTATGCAGTCGAGATCGAATAGGGATTGTCGGAACCAATAAAACAGCGAACAGATGGATAAAAACATGATTCTGGAGGTCGAGCACGTCAGCAAGCGCTTCGCCAGGCATACGGCGTTGGACGACGTGTCGCTCTCCATTCCCCGGGGATCGGTTTACGGTCTGCTGGGACCCAACGGTGCGGGTAAGACCACGCTCATCCGCATCATCAACCGCATCACGGCTCCCGACCAGGGGCGCGTGCTCTTCGACGGCCGCGAAATCCGGCCCGAGGACGTTTACCGCATCGGCTACCTGCCCGAGGAGCGGGGACTCTACAAGAAGATGAAGGTGGGCGAGCAGGCGGTCTTCTTCGCCCGGCTCAAGGGACTCTCGCGCCGCGATGCGGTCGCGGGGCTGAAGAAGTGGTTCGTCAAGTTCGGCATCGAGTCGTGGTGGGACCGCAAGGTCGATGAGCTGTCGAAGGGCATGGCCCAGAAGGTGCAGTTCATCGTCACGGTGCTCCACGAGCCGGAGCTGCTCATCTTCGACGAGCCCTTCTCGGGATTCGATCCGATCAACGCCAACCTGCTCAAGGAGGAGATTCTCGGCCTGCGTGACAAGGGGGCCACGGTCATCTTCTCGACCCACAACATGTCGTCGGTCGAGGAGATCTGCGACCACATCACGCTCATCAACCGCTCGCGCAACGTCCTGACCGGACGCGTCGATGAGATCCGCCGCCGTCACGGCAACAACATCTTCCAGGTGGCCTACCGGGGCGACCGCGACCTGCTCGACCGGGCGCTGGCGGGGGAGTGCGAGATCATGGAGCACCCCGAGCCGGAGTTGGGAGCGGCCTACGCCTCGCTCAAGATCCACGTGCAGGACGATGCCCGCGTGCGGAGTGTCATCGGCCGCATCAACGAGACAGTCGAGCTGCGTTCGTTCACGGAGCTGATCCCCTCGATGAACGACATCTTCATCCGCGCCGTCGGCGGGCAGCTCGAAGAGGCGCAGCCTGTCGGGAACGAATCGTCGAACAGTTAAAAACAGCGAAACTATGGCAACAACGAAAATAGGAATCATCATCGCCCGTGAATTCAACGAACGGGTGCGCAAGAAGTCGTTCATCCTGACGACGATCCTGATGCCGGTGCTGATGATCGGCCTGATGGTCGCGCCGACGCTCATCATGCGTTACTCGAAGGGCGAGACGCGCCATATTGCCGTGATCGACCGCAGCGACATCATCGCGCCGAAGCTCGAAAGCGGCGAGGAGGTAATCTTCGAAGAGACCGACCTCGACCTGGAGGAGGCCCGCCGCGACCGGACCGACCTCTTCGGCATCCTCTGGATCGGGGAGGACGTGATGACCAATCCGAGCAATGTGAAGCTCTACACCAACGGTTCCTCGTCGATCATCGTCGAGGAGAGCATCTCGGGGCAGATCGCCGACATTATCGAGAAGGAGAAGCTCCGGGCCTACGACATCGACAACCTGGCGCAGATTCTCGAAGAGGTCGATACCAAAGTCTATATGCAGGTTTTCCGCAACGATCAGACCTCCGGGGAGGGTGACGACAAGCAGGCCAACTCGTCGGTCGTGGCTACGGCGGCGGGCTTCGTGCTGGCGATGATCCTCTACATGTTCCTGCTCATCTACGGAAGCATGGTCATGCAGTCGGTCATCGAGGAGAAGAACAACCGCGTGCTGGAGGTGGTCGTGTCGTCCGTCAGCCCGTTCCAGCTCATGCTGGGCAAGATTCTGGGCATCGCCTCGGTGGCGGTGGTGCAGGTGCTGATCTGGGGCGTGCTCATCTGCGGCGTGGGTGCCTTCGTCATGCCGCAGCTCATTCCCGCCGACATGATGGGCAGCGTCGAGGCGATGCAGGCCGGAACGCTCGATCCCGCCGTCGCGGGGGGGGACATCGAGATGGTGCAGATGCTGGCCACGGCGACCGATTTCGGCTTCGTGCTCCAGCTTTTCGTCTATCTGCTGCTCTACGTGGTGGGCGGCTACCTGCTCTATTCGGCCATGTTCGCGGCCGTCGGTTCGGCGGTGGACAGCGTGCAGGATGCCCAGCAGCTGCAGACGCCTATAACGATTCCGATCATCCTGAGCATCTTCGTGATGATGGCCGTGATGAAGGATCCCAACTCGCCGCTGGTCTTCTGGTTCTCGCTCATTCCCTTCACTTCGCCCGTCGTGATGATGGCACGCATCCCGTGCGGCATCCCCACCTGGGAGATCATCCTCTCGCTGGTGCTGCTCTACATTACGTTCGTCGCCATGGTCTGGCTGGCGGCCAAGATCTATCGCGTCGGAATTTTCATGTACGGCAAGAAGCCGACCTTCAAGGAGCTGTACAAGTGGGTGCGCTACAAATACTGATGACGGGGTTTCCCCGAAAAATGAAAGCGGGAAGGAACTCCTTCCCGCTTTCATTTTTCATTTCCGAATTACAGGTTGTCGTTCGAAGTCGCGGTCTTGATCATATCGGCGATAGCCTTCACTTGGAATGCGCTTTCGACACCGAGGATCTCCAAAACATCTGTGGAGTATTTTACCGATTTCGTAGCTGCTGCCAGTTTCATCGGATTCTTAACTCCTTTGAGTTCCTCTCCGGCTTCGGGTATCAATTTTGTAGCGTCAGCAACAGCTACTGCCTGCTTTCCGATTCGAGAGCTCAATTCCATCAACTCATTTACGGTCGGCTTTTTTACGGTAACATCCGTAACACCGTTTTCGGCCTGACCGATTGAACGGTAATACAAACCTTGCAACAGCGGTGTAATCTGAATCGATTCAACTGCGACACGGCTTGCGGCCGAAGTCAGTTCGTCGATCGTTGCAATTCCGCATTTTTTCGGTTGGACCAATTTTTCCAGCTTTGCAGCACGCTCTTTCGATGCCTGCATCTCTTCGGCGGTTTGAGCCGAAACGCCGATGGCACACATGAGTGCCATCATGCACAATACTACTTTTTTCATTTGTTTAATGTTTTTTTGATTTTCCTACTCTTTCCCAGATTTTCGGATTCCTCTGTTGCCCAGAAAAATAAAAGGTGCATTTCTGATTCCCATATAGATGAGACAACAGAAATACACCTCCGAAAATGGGGTGCATTCGCCTTTGCCTTTCTCTACATACTTTTGAAATTTGGTCGTTTTCAGTCAGGAGAAATCAGCGATGCCGAATATGTTGAATTCAGTTACATAAAAATCCGTTTAAAATACCATAAATAAAAAAGGTGCATTCCCGTACTCATTCTAACTAACTGAGGTACGACCAAGCACCCGTATGCATTAAAACAAGCCATAGGAACACACCCCATCGGTGGAGTGTATTCACAATGACTATTCCTCTGCATACTCTCAAATTGGTCGTTTTCAGTTACGAGAGAACAGCCGCAAATACTATTTCGATACAAAAATAGGAAAATATTTTGAATTTCCTACGTTCGCTCAACGGGAACAAACTTACACTTTCCGTGTTTGTCAATATGTTCGACAAATTTAACGAACATATTCGAGAAATGCAACACCTCGGTTCTTCCGGGGGCGTTCGCTGCGGCAAGGGGGCGGCGGAGCCGGTTTTTCCCGCCCCGTTTTGGAGGAACGGATAATAATAGCTAATTTTGAACGGGATTATCGCTGTCCGCTCCCGGTCTTACCCGTTCTCTGGAACGATTCCGGAGCGGTCCGGAAGGGCGGTCCTGCGATGTAACGACTAAACGACGATTGGGGGTATGGCTGTACGCTATTACAACGACGACTGCACCTACCGTCTGCCGCAGAAGCGGCTGACGGCCGAATGGCTGCGCGCGGTGGCCCGCGAGGAGGGCTACGAGCTGGGCGATGTGACCTATGTCTTCTGCTCGGCGGCCCGACTGCTGGAGATGAACAGGCAGTTTCTGGGGCACGACTACTACACCGATGTCATCACGTTCGACTACAGCGACCGCAAGGGTTCGGGCGTAGTCTCGGGCGATGTCTTCATCGACGTGGAGACCGTCGCCGACAACGCCCGGCAGTACGGTGCCACCGCGCTCGGCGAGATGCGCCGGGTGGTGGTGCACGGCGTGCTCCACCTCTGCGGCCAGAAGGACAAGACCCCGCGCGCAAATGCGCAGATGCACCGCAAGGAGGACCGCTACCTCGCCCTGTGGGAGCAGTTCGCCGGCGCGGCGAAGTGATCCGCTCCGGCTGTCGCCCCGAAGGGCCGCTGCCCGCTTCGCGGGCGGTGCAGCCTGCGTGCGCCTCGGCTCGGGGCGGTGCAGATCCGAAAGAATAAATGGGGTTTTCGTTTCCGATTATTGGAAAAATCACTACTTTTGACACAAAATAGTAACCGCAAGCATTCCAACGAAGCAATATGAGCAAATCTTTCGAACGTTATCTGGTCACTTCGGCCCTGCCTTACGCCAACGGACCGGTTCATATCGGCCATCTGGCGGGAGTCTATATTCCGTCGGACATTTACGTGCGCTACCTGCGCCTGCGGGGGCGCGACGTGATCTCGGTGTGCGGCAGCGACGAGCACGGCGTGCCCATCACGATCAAGGCCCGCAAGGAGGGGGTTACGCCGCAGGATGTGGTGGACCGCTACCACGAGATGATCAAGCGTTCGTTCGAGGGGCTCGGCATGTCGTTCGACATCTATTCGCGCACCTCGTCGGCAACCCACGCCAAGACGGCATCGGATTTCTTCCGCAAGCTCTACGATGACGGCAAGTTCATCGAGCGCACTTCGGAGCAGTTCTACGATACGGAGGCCCAGACCTTCCTGGCCGACCGCTATATCGTCGGCACCTGTCCGCGCTGCGGCAACGAGCGCGCCTACGGCGACCAGTGCGAGAAGTGCGGTTCGACGCTCTCGCCCGATGAACTGCTCGACCCCCGCAGCGCCGTCTCCGGCTCCGTGCCCGAGAAGCGCAGCACCAAACACTGGTATCTTCCGCTGGACAAGTACGAGGGATTCCTCCGCGAGTGGATCCTTGACGGCCACAAGGAGTGGAAGTCCAACGTTTATGGCCAGTGCAAGAGCTGGCTCGACGGTGGCTTGCAGCCCCGTGCCGTGAGCCGCGACCTGGAGTGGGGTATCCCCGTGCCGGTCAAGGGTGCCGAGGGTAAGGTGCTCTACGTGTGGTTCGATGCGCCGATCGGCTACATCTCGGCGACGAAGGACCTCACGCCCGACTGGGAGAAATACTGGAAGGACGAAGGGACCAAGATGGTTCATTTCATCGGCAAGGACAACATCGTCTTCCACTGCATCGTCTTCCCCTCGATGCTGCGTGCGCACGGCGAATACATTCTGCCCGAGAATGTTCCGGCCAACGAGTTCCTCAATCTGGAGGGCGAGAAGATCTCCACCTCGCGCAACTGGGCCGTATGGCTCCACGAATATCTGGAGGATTTCCCCGGCAAGGAGGACGTGCTGCGCTACGTGCTTTGCGCCAATGCGCCCGAAACGAAGGACAACGACTTCACGTGGAAGGATTTCCAGGCGCGCAACAACAACGAGCTGGTGGCCGTGCTGGGCAACTTCGTCAATCGCGCCCTGGTGCTGACCCACAAATATTTCGACGGGGTGGTGCCCGCCTGCGGAGAACTTACGGAGTATGATCTCCAGACGCTCCGCGAACTGGCGGCCGTGAAGGAGCCGCTGGAGAACGAGATCGAGAACTACCGCTTCCGCGAGGCGCTCCGCGAGGCGATGAACATCGCCCGTCTGGGCAACAAATACCTGGCCGACACCGAGCCCTGGAAGCTCATTAAGAGCGATCCCGAGCGGGTCAAGACCATTCTGAACATCGCCTTGCAGATCACGGCCAACCTTTCGGTGGCCATTGAACCGTTCATGCCCTTCTCGGCCCGGAAGATCGTCGGCATGCTTCAGGCCGGTCCCTTCGGCTGGGAGCGGCTCGGGGCTTCCGACCTGCTGGCTGCGGGCCATCGGATTGGGGAGGCAGCGCTGCTCTTCGAGAAGATCGAGGACGATGCGATCCAGCGTCAGCTCGACAAGCTGGCGGCTGCGAAAGAGGCCAATGCGATGAACGAAGCGGCGCAACATGTCGCCGAGCAGAAGGAGAGCGTCTCGTTCGACGATTTTCAGAAGATGGACATCCGTGTTTCGACGATTCTGGCGGCCGAGAAGGTGGCCAAGACCAAAAAGCTGCTCAAGCTGACCGTCGATACGGGTATCGACAAGCGGGAGATCGTCTCGGGCATTGCCGAACACTACAAACCCGAGGAGCTGGTGGGCCGTCAGGTCCTCGTGCTGGTCAATCTGGAACCGCGCGAACTGAAGGGCATCCTCTCGCGGGGCATGATCCTCATGGCGGAGGACGTTACGGGCCGTCTGCGGCTGCTGCAGCCCGACGAAAAGACGGTTGCGGGAGCGGTCGTAGGATAGTGTTGTGATTTTAATAAATTGATTTTTAAGTATTTGTAGTATTAATATAAACAAAACCTTAAACTAAAAAGACAATGGAAAACATTGATTGGGGGTCTCTTGGTTTTAACTACATGAAGACCGACTGCAACGCCCGTTACACCTACACGGACGGAAAGTGGAGTGAGATGGAGATTACGGACAGCGAGTACATTCAGATGCACATGTCTGCATCGTGTCTGCACTACGGTATCGAGCTGTTCGAGGGTCTGAAGGCTTACCGCGGTGCCGACGGCAAGGTTCGTCTGTTCCGTGTCGAGGAGAATGCGAAGCGTCTGCAGTCTTCTGCGAAGCGTCTTTGCCTGCCTGTTCCGACGATCGATATGGTTGTCAAGGCTTGTATTGAGGTCGTTAAGCGCAACGAGCGCTTTATTCCTCCCTACGGAACGGGTGCTTCGTTCTACCTGCGTCCCGTGATGTTCGGTACGACGGCCGGTCTGGGTGTGAAGCCCGCCAAGGATGCGCTGCTGATCGTTTACGGTTCGCCCGTAGGCGCTTACTTCAAGGGCGGCATCAAGCCGATGAAGGTTGCTATTGACCGCGAGCAGGACCGTGCGGCACCGCGCGGTACGGGCGACGTGAAGGTCGGCGGTAACTACGCTGCCAGCCTTATGTCGGGCGAGAACGCTCATGAGCTGGGTTATTCGAGCGTTATGTATCTCGATGCTACGGAGCACCGTTACATCGAGGAATGCGGTGCTGCCAACTTCTTCGGTATCAAGGATAACACCTATGTTACGCCGAAGTCACAGTCGGTGCTGCCTTCGATCACGAACAAGAGCCTCCGTCAGCTGGCGCTGGATCTGGGCCTGAAGGTCGAGGAGCGTCATATCGACATCGAGGAGCTGCCTACTTTCGAGGAGTGCGGTGCCTGCGGTACGGCTGCCGTAATCTCGCCGATCGGCAGCATTTATGATATGGACACGAAGAAGACTTACAGCTACGGCGACGAGGTCGGCAAGATCTCGCTCCAGCTCTACAACCGTCTGCTGGATATTCAGTACGGCCGTATTGAGGATCCGCACGGATGGACGACGATCGTTCTGTAATTCGGACGATAGTTGCGACAAGACTCCGGGGATTGTTCCACGTGGAACAATCCCCGGATTGTTTTTACATGTGGAGGTTGTGTGTAGTTGCGTGGATTTCTGGGGGAGGGTTTGCAGAGGGAGGTGGGGTGGGGTAGTGTGATGCGGTGTGATGCGGTTGTTGTGATCGAAGTGTGGGGCGTTGGTGGTAAATTATTTTTTATGGGTGTTGAGTACGGATTTACAGAGTTTGATAATGAGGTTTTGGGGTGTGCTTGCTGCTGTGGTCGGGGGTAATTCGTATTTGTGCTGTTGTTTTACTGCTGGTTTTCGATGGGCGGATCAAAAGCGAAAACAGCAGATAGCCTTTATTGTTAATTTAATTGATAATTTATGCCTTAAAATTTTGTGGGGGGGGGAATTTCGTAACTTTATACCGAAACCCAATTTAAACAAAGAGACTATGAAAAAGTTTTTATTCTTGCTCGCAGCTGTTGCCTGCGTTGTGTTCACGAACTGCTCGAAAGATGACACGTTGAACAATTCGGAGCCTGAACTTACTCTTGATGGATACGACGAACCCTATATAAAGTGGGGTGCAACGAAGAGAGAGATACGTAAGGCTGTTCCCTATGAATTATTAGCGGATGAAGTTGGTGCATTGATGTATGATGGCGTTGGTATGGTAATGGGCTATATTTATCTGACCGGAGAGGAAAATTCCTTGTATGCCTCGGCTGCCATGGTAAAATCCTATTATGCAAAAGAGGTGGCAGAATTTCTTTGGACGAAGTATATTCCTGTTGGGGAGAAGGATGGTAAATTCTTTGCCGTAAATAAGAAACAGGATATGAGTGTCGTGTTGGAGGTGTATTCGGAATCCATTATTAGCGTTATGTATTTCCCGGTTGATCTGTCGGGTATCTCATTGTCCTCGATGGATACTGATTCATTATCTTCGGATGTATATGAGTTGTATGACAGTTTGATTCGGGAGCTGGAATTTTAGGTAATATCGGTATAAAGTAAATAGCCAGGGCAAAACCCTGGCTATTTTTTATTTTCTCTGTAAATGAATCGTCGCGATTCGGACTTCATTGCTTTACCTTCCGAACTTTACGAGCAGAACATTTACGTCGGCGGGCGATACGCCCGGAATGCGCGATGCCTGACCGATGGTTGCGGGCCGGATGCGGGTCAGCTTCTGCCGCGCCTCGATCGTGAGGGCATTCATCGTCTGGAAATCGAAATCCTGCGGAATGCGGATGTTTTCCAGCCGGTGCAACTTGTCCGCGATGAAGCGTTCCCGCTCGATGTACCCCCGGTATTTGATCTGAATCTCCGCCTCCTCGATCGCTTCGGCTGTTATTCCGTGCTCGTTCAGGAAGCGTGCCACTTTGGGTAATACTTCCGCCAGAGTCATGAATGTCACGTTGTTGCGCATGAGCAGATCGCGCAGTTTGCGGCCTTGCGTCAGCGGGTCGCAGCCGAGCGACTCCAGGCAGGCGTTTACCTCCTGCGGTTTGACGCTCAGTTCGCGGGCGAAGGCTACGAGCGCCTCGACCTGCCGTTTTTTTTCGGTAAATTCGGCGTATCGCTTCTCCGTTATCAGACCGATCCTGCGGCCGATGGGAGTCAGCCGCAGGTCGGCGTTGTCCTGCCGCAGCAGGATGCGGTATTCGGCCCGCGAGGTAAACATGCGGTAGGGTTCATCGACCCCCTTGGTTACCAGGTCGTCGATCAGCACGCCGATGTAGGCTTCGTCGCGCTTCAGGATGAGCGGCTCCTCGCCCGTGCGACTGCGGTGGGCGTTGATGCCCGCCATAAGCCCCTGGGCGGCGGCCTCCTCGTAGCCGGTCGTGCCGTTGATCTGCCCGGCGAAGTAGAGTCCGGCGATCTGTTTTGTTTCGAGCGAGTGGTGGAGCTGCGTCGGCAGGAAGTAGTCGTACTCGATTGCGTAGCCGGGGCGGAACAGATGCAGGTCCTCGAATCCGGCGATCCGATGGAGCGCTTTCCACTGCACCTCCCAGGGCAGCGACGACGAAAATCCGTTCAGGTAGTATTCGTTGGTCGATCGCCCTTCCGGTTCGAGGAAGAGCTGGTGCTGCTCCTTGTCTGCGAAGGTGTTGAGTTTGTCCTCGATGCTCGGGCAGTAGCGCGGCCCGATGCCCCGGATCGTGCCGTTGAAGAGCGGCGAATCGGCGAATCCGGTGCGCAGGATCTCGTGAACCTCCGGGGTGGTATAGACCAGGAAGCAGGGGAGCTGCTCCCGGACAGGCTGCGTCTCGGACGAGAAGGAGAACTTCGCCGGGGATTCGTCGCCGTATTGCGGTTCGAGAATCTCGAAATTGATCGTGCGCGCGTCGAGACGTGCCGGGGTGCCGGTCTTCATCCGCCCCGCCTCGAAGCCGAGCGCCGTGAGCGCCTCGGTCATGCCGTGCGAAGCGCGGTCGCCGGCACGGCCGCCCTCGCTCTGTGCCCGGCCGCAGTACATCATGCCCGAGAGGAAGGTGCCGGCGGTCAGGATCACGCAGTCGGCCGAGAACTCGACTCCCATGCGTGTGCGAACCCCTTTGATGCGGGGTCTCCCGTCGGGTTGCTGTTCGATGATCGGTTCTACCGCCTCGTCCTGCCAAAGATAGAGATTGACGGTGTTTTCCAGTGTGCGGCGCCACTCCTGGGAGAAGCGGTGCTTGTCGCATTGCGCCCGGGGACTCCACATGGCCGCCCCTTTCGAGCGGTTGAGCATCCGGAATTGCACGGCCGTGAGATCGGTAATGCGTCCCATTTGACCGCCTAAAGCATCTATTTCTCTGACTATCTGTCCTTTGGCTATTCCTCCGACGGCGGGGTTGCAGGACATGTCGGCCAGTTTGGTCATGTCCATCGTCAGCAGGAGGG
>CAMWGZ010000002.1 GCA_947173915.1 uncultured Alistipes sp. | reverse complement strand
ATACCATACATACCCATACTTCCAAATATTTCCGCAACTTTTTTTGAAGTTTTTTACACATAAATCATCAACAACCTAAAAACCACACGATTATAAATCAACCGAAAACCAAGGAAAAACTCCCATAAAAGGGCAAAATCCCACCCTACCGCTCAAAACACCGCTCCCACCCTACCGCGCGACAGCAGGAACGAAACGGGAAAAAGCATGCAAAAATCGACATGATTTACCCGCAAAATAAACGGCGCACCTCTTTTTGATATATATTTGCCGCCGCAACGACAAAATACGGCACCGATGAAACAGCTCTTTTGTTATATATTATATATAGGTATATTCTTTCTGTCGGCCGGATGCGGCAAGAAAAACTACGGACTCCGCTCCGGCGATCTGATTTTCCAGGTCGGAGCAGCAGGCGGAATGACCGAAGCCATCCAGCAGGCGACGAGCGGCAACCGCCCGGACGACACCTTCACCCACGTGGGCATCATCTGGCGACAGCAAGGAAAAATATCGGTCATCGAGGCGAAATCCGCACCCGGCGTAACCATTACCCCGCTGGAGCAGTTCCTGCAGGTATCCCAAACCCGGGAGGGGAAACCGATCGCAATCGTCGCTCGGCTGAACACCCCCGCAGCCCGCAAAGTCGCCGAAAAGGCGGTCGCCCGAGCCTTGAAAAAGGTCGGATGCCCTTACGACGACACCTTCCTGCCCGGCAACGACATGTTCTACTGCTCCGAACTGGTCTGGGAAACATTCCTCGACCGCAACGATTCGACCCGCCTCTTTCCGGCCGCGCCCATGAACTTCAAAGACGACAAGGGGTGCTTTCCGCAATACTGGATCGAACATTTCGACCGACTGCACATGCCCGTTCCGCAAGACACCCTCGGCACAAATCCCAACAAAATGGCACAAGAGTCCTGCCTGACCGTCGTATTCGATTTCAGCCGCTAACGCCCTCCCGACACCCGGGCAAGGCGGACCGCCCCGTCTCTTGTCACACCCCTTCGTGCGCACAGAGCAGCCCGAGGCGCGCGCAGACGATCCGGTCCAGCTCGCATTCGAGCTGCTCCTCCTCCGCATCGCATCCGACACAGAAGAACTTCCCGGGCTGGGAGCCGTAATGGAGCACGCAGAACGACTCGTCCTGAAGGACGACCACCGCGTCGATCCGTTCTTCGTTGCCGGTCATACGCTCGAAAGAGTCGAACATCTGCCGCTCCGACTCGATCCGGGGCAGCGACAACAGAGAGCGCTCCGCACCGAACTCCTCGAACGAGCGACACAACGTGAATCCGTAGCGCGCGACCAGCCGGTTTACCTGCGTCTCGGAAAATCCATACAACACAAGATTCATACTGACATTCATTGCAGCGAATCCCGCCCGCACCGGACGAACGCACCGGCCGCCACCCGCGCACAACACCGCCGCAACCGCCCGTCGGGCAGGCGCCGCACGACATCCGACCCGGAAACGGCGGCATCCGTCCGAGAACGAAGCCTCCCCTTCCGTTGCGACACAACCGGAAACGCACATCCCCGACCTACCTCCGAAAAAGCCGGAAGAGAGGGAGGAATCCACCTATTTCACACATGTTATCCAACCGAAACGAAACACCTAATCCCACGAGCATGTTCCATATCGAATCGACTTGGCAGGTCTTCTGACTCACTCCTGTTCCGAAGCCTTCCCGACCCCTCCCTGCGGGGCCAGTGGCTAAGATATTCGGAACGTCGCGGAGCTTCACAGCAGCGGGACTGTCCGGGATTTCCACCCGATTCCCTTTTCATTCCGCTCCCCGCAACAGGGAGTCGGAAACCAAATCTGAGGGCAAATATAGCGATTTCTACGTACCGATCCGCAAAATCCGCCACCGATTCGATATTTTTATGTACTTTAGCAAAGTCAATCGCAGAAAATATGGAGGTAAAAATCGCCCAGGACTGGAAGGAGCTTCTTGCCGAGGAGTTCGAAAAACCCTACTTCGCCCAACTGACCGAATTCATCCGTCAGGAGTACGCCACGCGCCGCATCTACCCGCGCGGCAGCAACATTTTCCGGGCTTTCGACAAATGTCCGTTCGACAAGTTGCGCGTAGTCATCATCGGCCAGGACCCCTACCACGGCGAGGGGCAGGCCAACGGACTCTGCTTTTCGGTCGCCGACGGCGTTCCCTTCCCGCCCTCACTGCAAAACATCTTCCAGGAGGTCGCCGACGATACGGGCGCACCCGTCCCGACGAGCGGCAACCTCGACCGCTGGGCCGAGCAGGGGGTGCTGCTGCTCAACGCCGTGCTGACGGTCCGGGCCCATGAGGCCGCCTCCCATGCGGGACACGGCTGGGAGACCTTTACCGATGCCGTCGTGCGGGCCATCGCCCAGCGCAAGCAGGGCATCGTCTATATGCTGTGGGGCAACTACGCCCAGCGCAAGGGGGCTATCGCCGACCCGCAGCGCAACTGCATCCTCAAGGCCGTCCACCCCTCGCCGCTGTCGGTCTATCGGGGCTTCTTCGGCAGCAAACACTTCTCGCGCGCCAACGAGTACCTGCGCAGCATCGGCAAGGAGCCGATCGTCTGGTAACACCCGCACTGCGAACGGCAACAGGACAGCAGCGGGACGGCAACAGCCCCGCCCCCCCCATCCGCCGCCCGACAGGAGATGCACGAACAGGCATCTTCATCCGGCCACGAGCGACACCGCCACCATCCCGCCCGCAGGCGGACAACAAAAATCCCGGACGACAATGACTGTCATCCGGGATTTCTCTATCGAAGAGAAGCGGCTTTCCGCCCCCCGAAACCCTATTCGAGTGCAAACTCACGGCGGATCGCATCCACCGCATCGAGCCGCTCCCAACCGAAGAACTCGATCTCACGCTCGACCTCGCGGCCGTTCTCCCACACCTTCTCCCGACGGGTAAAGGGACGGTTGCCGAAATGTCCGTAGGAGGCCGTCGCCTCGAAAATCGGATTCTTCAGACCGAACTTGCGGACGATGGCCGCCGGACGCAGGTCGAAAAGCCGGGCGATGCGCCGGGCGATCTCGCCGTCGGTCATGCCAGCCAGCTTCGGGTTGCGTCCCGCGCCGCACTCGACATAGACGGAGATCGGCTCCGCAATGCCGATGGCGTAGCTCAGCTCCACCAGCACCTCGTCCGCGATGCCTGCCGCCGCCATGTTCTTGGCGATATGGCGGGCCGCATAGGCCGCCGAGCGATCGACCTTCGAGGAGTCCTTGCCCGAGAAAGCACCGCCGCCGTGCGCACCCCGGCCGCCGTAGGTATCGCCGATGATCTTACGGCCGGTAAGTCCCGTGTCGCCGTGGGGGCCTCCGATGACGAACTTGCCCGTCGGATTGACGTGCAGGATATAGTCGTCGCCGATCAGCTCGGCCAACTTGTCGTGCGCCCGCTCCAGACGCGCCTTCACGCGCGGAATGAGGATCGTGCGGACATCCTCGCGGATGCGCTCCTGCATCTGCCGCTCGGCCTGCTTCTCGTCCACTCCCCCGCCGGCGGCGATGAACTCGTCGTGCTGCGTGGAGACCACGATGGTGTGCACGCGCAGGGGGCGGTGCGTCCGCTCATCGTACTCGATCGTTACCTGCGACTTGGCATCGGGGCGCAGGTAGGTCATTACCTCCCCCTCGCGGCGGATGACGGCCAGCTCCTTGAGGATCACGTGCGAGAGGATGAGCGTCGCGGGCATGTACTCGCGCGTCTCGTTGCAGGCATAACCGAACATGATGCCCTGGTCGCCGGCACCCTGCGCCTCCTCCGCCTCGCGGACGACACCCTGGTTGATATCGGCCGACTGCTCGTGGATGGCCGAGAGCACGCCGCACGAATTGCCGTCGAACTGATACTCGCTCTTGGTGTAGCCGATGCGGTTGATCACGCGCCGTGCAGTCCCCTGCACATCGACGTAGGCATTCGACCGCACCTCGCCCGCCACGACGACCAGGCCGGTCGTGCAGAGGGTCTCGCACGCCACCTTCGCCTCCGGGTCACGGCGCAGGAACTCATCGAGAATGGCATCGGAAATCTGGTCCGAGACTTTGTCGGGATGGCCTTCCGAGACCGACTCCGACGTAAACAAAAATCCCATTTTACATTTAAGGTTTTAAGTGTTAAACGTATAAAACGGGGAAAAATTGGCTGTTTGGAATAAAAAAGCTGTTTTAGCGATTTTTTATTGTGGTTTGCAATCAGTCAAATCTTTCCACATCATCCCGCTTTCCGGAGCGGGATGACAAAAGTAAGGATAATATCGAAGACCTCCAACGAAACGGCCGTTTTTTTGCCGGCAGCCGCCACCTTTCCCGCCGCCCGGCCGGCAGAACGCCCGGCTCAAAGCGGCTCTGCGAACGGTGCACGCGGCCCCGGGACACTGCCCCCCGAAAGCAGGGCGGACGGATCCCGCGCAAGGATCCGTCCGCCCTGAGGTTCGCGGCAACGTCCGCCGCCTACTTGGCGTTGGCCGTCAGCTGCGCAACGGTCTTCTTGGCAGCCTCCACGTTCGCGCCGTCGGTTACCTTGCCCAGCGCCTCGATCGCCTCGGGGGTCATCGACCGGGCGTTGTAGGCGGCACCCAGAATGTAATAGACATCGCTGCGGTCGGCGGCCTCCTCCTGCGCCTCGGCCGCTTCCGCCGCCGAAGCGATCACAGCGGCGTAATCCTTCTTGGAGAAGAGCGCCTGGATCCGGATCTTCTGAGCCAGTGCATCGGCCGGATTGACCGCGAGCAGCTCATCGGCGAAAGCGACGATTCCGTCGAAATCGCCCGCACCCTGCATCGTCGCGATGCGGTTGTTGGTGTACATGGCGATCTTCTCTTTGGCTTCGGCCGCCTGCTCCGCGAACTTGGGGTTCTTCTGTGCGGCCACCTCGTTGAAGATCGTCATACCCTTCTGGAAGTCGCCCGTCTCGCAGTAGCAGATCGCCAGCAGGTTGGCCATCTCCATATTCTTGGGATCGGCAGCATAGCCTTTGGCGAAGATCTCGCCCGCCTCGGCATAATTCTTCTCGTTGAAAGGCTTCTCGCCCCATTTCTTGTAGATGGTAGCCTCCCACATCTTCGACTTGCGCTCCTGCTGCAGGTCGCCGTAGAGGGATGCCAGCGATGCCGACTTGGAGAAGTTGTCCACCGCAGCGGAGAAATCGCCCTTCTGAGCGGCACCGCCGCCGAGCATGAAATAGCAGACGGGCACCCGCTTCTTCGCCGTAGCAACCCAGGAGAGCTCCTCGGGATCCTCCGACTCGGCTCCCAGTTCGATTACCTGCTCGAACTGGCGCAGTGCCTCCGCATAGTTCTTCGAGTTATTGGCTGCGATGGCCGCATTATACACCTCGGTCAATGAGTTCTGTGCCGAGAGCGAGCAGACGGCGAACAGCGCGAGCGCCGTAACGATGATTTTTTTCATAGGTCGTTTTTTATTTTTTAGATTTTTAAGGTTCCGACTCTTTGTCTCCGCCGCCGGAGGCGACGGTTTGCAAAAATAACGGTTTTTTCCGGAAAACCAATATGCCGCTACCTGCGAAGCGATTCGAAAAACGAAGTCATCAGCTCCTCGCACTCTTCGGCCAGCACGCCCCGCTCCACGACCACCTTCGGCAGAAAGATCTGCTCCGAATAGCGACGGTAGCCGCGCTTCGGGTCGTCGGCCCCCCACACCACGCGCCCCACCTGACTCCAGGCGATGGCTCCGGCGCACATGACGCAGGGTTCGACCGTCACGTAGAGCGTACACTGCGCCAGGTACTTCCCGCCGATACCCGACGCGGCCGCCGTGAGCGCCTGCATCTCGGCATGCGCCGTCGCATCGCCGAGCGTCTCGACCAGATTGTGCCCCCGGCCCACGATCCTCCCGTCCGCCACGACGACGGCCCCGATCGGCACCTCGCGCCGCTCCAGCGCCCGCCGCGCCTCGTCAAGCGCACGGCGCATGAATTGTTCGTCGATGGTCCGTTGTTCCATTATTTTTCCTATCTTTGTGGGTTGCAAGATACGAATTAAAAGCAAAACATACAAGCCATGTACAGAACCCATACCTGCGGTCAGCTTCGGGCCGCGAACGTGCAGCAGACGGTCACGCTGGCCGGCTGGGTGCAGAAGATCCGCAACCTCGGCGCGATGACCTTCATCGATCTGAGGGACCGTTACGGCATCACGCAGATCGTCGTCGAGGAGCACTCGCCGGCCGAAGTGAAGGCCGCTGCCGAAACCCTCGGCCGCGAATACGTCATCCAGGTCGAGGGCCGTGTGGTCGAGCGCTCGGCCAAGAACCCGAAGATGGCCACCGGCGACATCGAGGTGATCGCCGAGCGGCTGACCGTCCTCCACGAAGCGGAGGTCCCGCCCTTCACGATCGAGGAGAACTCGGACGGCGGCGACGACCTGCGCATGAAGTACCGCTATCTGGACCTGCGCCGCCCGCCCCTGCAGCGCAACATGATCCTGCGCCACCGCATGGCCCAGGAGATCCGCCGCTTCCTCGACTCGGAGGGATTCCTCGAGATCGAGACCCCCTACCTGGTCAATTCGACACCGGAGGGTGCCCGCGACTTCGTCGTTCCGAGCCGCATGAACCCCAACCAGTTCTACGCCCTGCCGCAGTCGCCCCAGACCCTCAAGCAGCTGCTGATGGTCGCCGGCTACGACCGCTACTTCCAGATCGTGCGCTGCTTCCGCGACGAGGACCTGCGCGCCGACCGCCAGCCCGAGTTCACGCAGATCGACTGCGAAATGTCGTTCGTCGAGCAGGAGGACGTGCTGGGAATCTTCGAGCGCTGGGCCAAGCACATGTTCCGCGAGGTCATGGGCATCGAGCTGAGCGAGCCGCTGCGCCGCATGCCCTGGATCGAGGCGATGGAGAAGTACGGCTCGGACAAGCCCGACCTGCGCTTCGGCATGGAGTTCGCCGATCTCACGGAGCTGGCCAAGGGACACGGCTTCCCGGTCTTCGACGATGCCGAATACGTTACCGGATTCGCGGCGACGGGCTGCGCCGGCTACACCCGCAAGCAGATCGACGCGCTGACCGAGTTCGTCAAGCGCCAGCAGATCGGTGCCAAGGGACTGGTCTGGATCCGCGTCGAGGAGGGAGGCGTCAAATCGTCGGTCGATAAGTTCTACACCCCCGACCAGGTGCGGGCGATGGCCGAGCGCTGCGGCGCGAAAGCAGGCGACCTGGTGCTGATCCTCTGCGGCAAGAAGTTCAAGACCCTCACGCAGCTCTGCGCCCTGCGCCTCGAGGTGGGCCAGCAGCTGGGGCTGCGCGATCCGAAGAAGTTCGCCCCCCTGTGGATCATCGACTTCCCGCTCTTCGAGTGGGACGACGAGACGCAGCGCTACTATGCGATGCACCACCCCTTTACCTCGCCCAAGGCCGAGGACGTGCAGTACCTCGACAGCGACCCGGGCCGCGTGCGCGCCAACGCCTACGACTTCGTCTGCAACGGCACCGAGATCGGCGGCGGCTCGATCCGCATCCACGACTCGAAGCTGCAGGCCAAAATGTTCGAGCTGCTGGGCTTCACGCCCGAACAGGCGCAGGAACGATTCGGCTTCCTGATCAATGCCTTCAAATACGGCGCGCCGCCCCACGGAGGCCTCGCCTTCGGTTTCGACCGCCTCTGCTCGCTCTTCGGCGGTTCGGAGTCGATCCGCGACTACATCGCCTTCCCGAAGAACAACAACGGCCGCGACGTGATGCTCGATGCGCCGGGCTACATCGACCAGGCTCAGCTCGACGAGCTGCTGCTCGACCTGCGCCAGCCGCAGGAGTAACGCACAGGAGGGCAACCAACGAAAAGGCATCGGAAATCCGATGCCTTTTTCGTCATATCCCATGCAGGCGGGGTGTTTTCGCCCCTCCCCGCACCTTATGCCACCCGCAGCGTTACCTCCTCGCGGTCGGCATCGACCACCACCCGGCCGCCGTCGGGCACGCCGCCGCCGATGATCAGCTCCGAGAGCGGATCCTCCACCCGGTCGAGCAGCGTACGCTTCAGCGCACGAGCGCCGCAGTTGCGTTCGTATCCGAGCAGCGCCAGCTTCCGGCGCGCCCGGTCGGTCACTTCGAGCCGATAACCCAACCGGTCCGTCCGGCGGCGCAGCCCCTCCAGTTCCAGCTCCACGATCCGCTCCACATCGTCCGGTTCGAGCGCACGGAACAGCACCACGTCGTCGATCCTGTTGAGAAATTCGGGCCGGAAAGTCTCTTCGAGCGCACGGCGGTACTCCGCCTCCGATGCCGCCCGCACGGCCTCCGACTTCGAGCGGGTGCCGTAGCCCACCTGCACACGCCGCAATGCCGCAGCCTGCGACCCGACGTTCGAGGTCATCACGATCAACGTATTACGGAAATCCACCCGCCGTCCTCCGCCGTCGGTCAGGTGCCCGTCGTCGAAGAGCTGCAACAGGGTGTCGAACACCTCGGGATGGGCCTTCTCTATCTCGTCGAACAGGACGACCGAATAGGGATGCCGGCGCACCGCCTCGGTCAGCTGCCCCCCTTCGCCGTAGCCGACATAGCCCGGCGGGGATCCGATCAGCCGCGCCACGTTGTGTCTTTCGGCATATTCTCCCATGTCGAGTCGGATCATCCCCCGATCCTCATCGAAAAGCCACCGGGAGAGCTCCCGGGCCAGGAGGGTCTTGCCCACCCCCGTCGGCCCGACCAGCAGGAACACCCCGATCGGACGGGTCTCCTCCCGCAGCCCGGCCCGCGCACGGCGGATCGCCCGGGCGATGCGGCCGACCGCCTCATCCTGCCCCACGACCCGCGCGCTCAAGTGTTCGACCAACCCGCGCAGCCGTTCGCCCTCCTCCTCCGAGAGCCGCTGCACGGGCACTCCGCTCATCGCCGTGACGACCCGTTCGACATGTTCGCGCCGCACTTCGCCGACTCCGCACGCCGCACCCTCTCCGCAATCCGATGCCGCACCCTCCGCTGCTCCGCACGACCGCACGCACACCGTCCCCATCCGCACGGATGCCCCTGCCTCGTCCATCGCGTCGATCGCCTTGTCGGGAAAATTACGCCCCGACAGATAGCGGCCCGTCAGGGCGACGCACGCACGCAGCGCCTCGTCCGTGTAACGGACTCCGTGGTGCTGCCCGTAACAGGGGGCCAGCCGGCGCAGAATCTCCAGCGTCCGCTCCGGCGAAGGAGCCTCGACGAGCAGCGGCTGGAAGCGGCGTTCGAGCGCCGGATCCTTCTCGATGCCCGTACGGTATTCGTCGCAGGTCGTCGCACCGATGAGCTGCAACTCCCCCCGGGCCAGGGAGGGCTTGAGGATATTGGCCGTATCGAGACTTCCCTGCGTCGCCCCGGCCCCGGCGATGGTATGGATCTCGTCGATGAAGAGGATCGTATCGCGTCTGCTCCGCAGCTCCTCCAGCAGCTGCCGCATCCGCTCCTCGAATTCGCCCCGGAATTTGGTGCCGGCCACCAGCGAGGCCATGTCGAGCGAGAAGAGCCGCTTCCCGCGCAGGGAGTCGGGCACCTCGCCCGCCGCCATCCGCAGCGCCAGCCCCTCGACCACCGCGCTCTTGCCCACGCCCGCCTCGCCGACGAGCAGCGGGTTGTTCTTCTTGCGCCGCACGAGAATCCGCACCAGCCGCTCGGTCTCCCCCTCGCGTCCGACCACGGGGTCGATCCGCCCCCGGCGCGCCTCCTGCGTCAGGTCGGTTCCGAACCGGTCGAGCATCCCCGCACCGGTCTCCGGCACACGCTCCGCCGCCGGCTCACACCCCACCAGCCGCAGCTCCGGCTCGCCGTCGCCGTCGTCCGAAGCCCCCATCCGGGCCGTGACGGCCGCAAAGTCGATTCCGTAAGAGGCGAGCACCCGCACGGTCGCAGTACGGGGGTCGGCCAGCGCATGCAGCAGCGCGTGGGCGGTCGAAATACTCTGCGCCCCGGCGAAAAGTTCCCGCAGCTGGGCGGTATATCGGGTAAAGTATTCTTCGGGCGAAGAGGAAACGGCCCCTTCAGCAGGAGCGATCTCCTCCTCGATCCGCCGCCGGACCTGTGCGAGTTCCCAATTCTTCAACAGCGAGGAGAGAATCCGGCAAGCCGCCGTTCTCCCGTCCCGCAATATCCCGAGCACCAGACGGTCCTTGAGCGAGTGGGTAACCGGCTCGCCGGAGGACTCGACGAGCGTCCGGGCGATAAGCTCTTCGAGCGTTCTGGAAATCTTTGCCTGCATCTTCTTCGTCATTTTTCGTTTTCTATCCGGAAGCATAACGAAGAAACCGGGCTTTATATTATGTTAAATTACAAAACCGCTTCCGAACACCCCGCAGCAAAAACGAAGCGTCCGCCTCCCCTGCGGGAAGCGGACGCTTTCATCGGACTTCACGTCGGAAGTCTATTTTCCGAGCAGTTTCTTTACTTCGTCGCAAACGGTCTGCCCGTTGTAGCCGAACTTCTCGTCGAGCACCTTGTAGGGTGCCGAATAGCCGAAATGATCCAGTCCGTGGATCGCACCGTTCTCGCCCACCATGCTGAGGAGCGTTACGGGCAGCCCCGAGGTCAGACCGTAGCGGACCACGCCCTGCGGCAGCACCGTCTGCTGGTAGGAGCGGGGCTGGTCGCGGAAGAGCCCCTCGCTCGGGACACTAACCACGCGCACCGCAATGCCCTCCTTGGACAGCAGCTCCGCGCCCTCGATCAGGGTCGCCACCTCCGATCCCGAGGCGAGCATGACCACCGCCGGATGGGCGGTATCGGCCACGATGTAGGCACCTTTCGAAAGCTGGGCAGCCTCCTCGCGGCGGCTGCGGCTCAATGCCGGCAGGTCGTTGATGTTCTGACGCGAAAGAATCAGCGCCACCGGACGACGCTCTTCGAGCGCCAGCTTCCATGCGGTCACGGTCTCCTCGCCGTCGGCCGGGCGCAGCACCACCATCGAACGCTCGCCCTGGTGGTTCTTCAGGTGCTCCATCAGACGGATCTGGGCCTCATGCTCTACGGGCTGGTGCGTCGGACCGTCCTCGCCCACGCGGAACGAGTCGTGCGACCAGACATAGATCACATGCAGGCGCATGAGCGCCGAGAGGCGCACGGCCGGCTTCATGTAGTCCGAGAAGACGAAGAAGGTGCCGCAGGCCGGGATCACGCCGCCGTGCAGCGCCATGCCGTTCATCACGCAGGCCATCGTCAGCTCCGAGACACCCGCCTGGAAGAACTTGCCCGAGAAGTCGCCCCGGGTAAAGGCCTTGGTTTTCTTGAGGTAGCCGTCCGTCTTGTCCGAGTTGCAGAGGTCGGCCGAAGCGACGATCAGGTTCTCGACCCGCTCGGCATAGAACGAAAGCACCGATGCCGAAGCGGCGCGCGTGGCACCGTTGGCCTTGATCTCCAAAGTCTTGTAGTCCATATCAGGCACCTCGCCCGAAAGGAACAGATCGAGCTTGCGCGCCAGTTCGCGGTTCTGCGAGCGCCATGCCGTCTCCTTCTCGCGCTGCTCGGCGGCCCAGGCCCGCAGCTCCTCGCGGCGTGCCGCGAAAAGCGCCTGGCTCTCGGCGAAGAAAGCGAACGGATCCTCGGGATCGCCACCCAGGTTGCGCACCGTCGCCGCGAAATCGGCTCCGGCGGCCGTCAGCGGCTGTCCGTGGGTCGAAACCTTGTCCTCGAAGCTCGAACCGTCGGCCGCGACCGCACCCTTGCCCATGACCGTGCGGCCGATGATGAGCGTCGGACGCTCCTGCTCGGCATTGGCAGCCGTCAGCGCCTCGCGGATCTGGTCCACATCGTGGCCGTCGATCCGCAGCACGTTCCAGCCCCAGGCCTCGTACTTCATGGCGACATTTTCGGTATCGACCTCATCGACCTTGGTCGAGAGCTGCACGTTGTTGGCATCGTAGTACATGATCAGGTTGTGCATGCCCAGATGGCCCGCGATGCGGCCCACGCCCTGCGAAACCTCCTCCTCGATGCCGCCGTCCGAAATGTAGGCGTAGGTCTTGTGCGCCTGCCACTCCCCGAAGCGGGCGACGAGGAAGCGCTCGGCGATAGCCGCACCCAGCGCCATCGCATGTCCCTGTCCCAGCGGACCCGAGGTGTTCTCCACACCGCGCATCGCGTCCGCCTCGGGATGACCCGGAGTCACGCTGCCCCACTGACGCAGGTTGCGCAGGTCCTCGACCGAATAGTTGCCCGCCAGCGCCAGCGTCGCATAGAGCATCGGGGACATGTGGCCCGGATCGAGGAAAAAGCGGTCGCGGAAGGGGTAGTCCATGCGATCGGGATCGTAGTGCAGGAATTCGGTGTAGAGCACCGCCATGAAATCCGCGCCGCCCATCGCACCGCCCGGGTGGCCAGACTTGGCTTTCTCGACCATCGCGGCCGCAAGGATGCGGATGTTGTCCGCCGTACGCATGATTTCGGATTTTGTTGCCATAAAAAAGATATCTGTACTTTAAATTAATATGCTTTACGAATCTTCGGGAGACAAATTTAATACAAAACCGCCATTACCCGACCTGCTTCATGTCCGAAAATTTCTTCTTCTCGAATTTTTCACGCGCATAGGGAAGCGTGACCTCGAAACGGCGCGCCCCCGACGACGGCAGGTCGAACATCGTGTCGATCATGATCGCCTCGCAGATCGAGCGCAGGCCGCGCGCGCCGAGCTTGTACTCGATCGCCTTATCGACAATGTAGTCCAGCACCTCGGGCCGGAACGTAAGCTCCACCCCGTCGATCGCGAACAGACGCTCGTACTGCCGCACGATCGCGTTCTTCGGTTCGGTCAGGATGGCCCGGAGCGCTTCGCGTCCGAGCGGCTCCATGTAGGTCAGCACCGGAAGACGCCCCACCAGTTCGGGAATCAGGCCGAACGACTTGAGGTCCTGCGGCATGACATACTGCATCAGGTTGTTGCGGTCGATCGACTCGTTGGCCACACCGGAGGCCCGGCCGTATCCCATCGCCCGGGTGTTGATCCTCTGGGCGATCTTCTTTTCGATGCCGTCGAACGCACCGCCGCAGATGAACAGGATGTTGCGCGTATTGACCTGCACGAACTGCTGCTCGGGGTGCTTGCGCCCGCCCTGGGGCGGCACATTGACGGTCGTCCCCTCCAGAATCTTCAGGAGCGCCTGCTGCACCCCCTCGCCCGAAACGTCGCGCGTAAGGGAGGGGTTGTCGCTCTTGCGGGCGATCTTGTCGATCTCGTCGATGAAGACGATGCCCCGCTCGGCCTGCTCCACGTCGTAGGAGGCCACCTGCAGCAGCCGCGAAAGGATGCTCTCGACATCCTCGCCCACATAGCCGGCCTCGGTCAGGACCGTCGCATCGACGATGGTAAAGGGCACATCGAGCAGGCGGGCGATCGTACGGGCCAGCAGCGTCTTGCCCGTACCGGTCGAACCCACCAGCACGATATTCGACTTGTCGATCTCCACGTCGTCCTTGCGGTCCGGTGCCAGCAGACGCTTGTAGTGGTTGTAAACCGCCACCGACATGTAACGTTTGGCAGCCTCCTGACCGATTACGTACTGATCGAGGAACTGCTTGATCTCATGAGGCTTCATCAGATCCTCGTATTTCATCGCCGGCCGTTTGCGCTTGCCCTTGACGGGAGCCGCATCCTCCTCCAGCACGTTGTTCTCGACCAGCATCAGGTATCCCTTCTCGATGCACTTACTGCAGATGTTGCAGCCGCTGCGCGACGAGTTGAGCAGAATGGCTCCGTCGCTGCGGCGTGCCCCGCAGAAGGCGCATGCGTCGGTCTCGTTCTCGAAAGAGTCTCCTCCGTAATTCTTCGTCATGGTGCGATTATCCTCGTTTGGTCAATACTTCGTCGATCAGGCCATACTCCTTAGCCTCCGCGGCCGACAGCCAGTAGTCCCGGTCGGCATCCTTCTCTATGGTCTCGATCGGCACCCCCGAATGGGCCGACAGGATCTCGTACAGTTCCTGTTTGGTCTTCATGATCTGGCGGGCCGTGATCTCGATATCGGAAGCCTGTCCCTGGGCACCGCCCAGCGGCTGATGGATCATGACCCGCGCATGGGGCAGCGCCGAGCGCTTGCCTGCGGCACCGGCCGTCAGCAGCACCGCCCCCATCGAGGCGGCCAGCCCCGTGCAGATGGTCGCCACGTCGGGCTGCACGAGCTGCATCGTGTCGTAGATTCCCAGACCCGCCGTGACCGATCCGCCGGGCGAGTTGATGTAGATCTGAATGTCCCGCTCCGGATCGACCGACTCCAGAAACAGCAGCTGCGCCTGGATGATGTTGGCCGCATCGTCGTAGATCGGCGCACCGAGGAAGATGATGCGGTCCATCATGAGCCGCGAGAAAACGTCCATCGTCGCCACGTTCAACTGCCGCTCCTCGATGATCGTCGGGGAGACGTAGGCCGCATACTGCGACCGGAAATCGTGCAATTTCAAACTGCTCAGGCCGCAATGCAGGCGAGCGTATTCTTCGAATTCTGACATACTAACGTAAATATTATGAGGCGTTCCGTTCCGCCGCGGCAACCGCCGGACCCCGTCCGGCGGACAGAGCCGCCCGGCTGGACACCTCGCCGCGGCAGCCGCCGACCGCAAACGAAGAACTCTGAGGGAAAGATCGCCCGGACCAAACCCGCAGAGTTCCCGATCGGAGCGGTCCGCTGCGACCGCCTGTTTCGATTTAGATTTCCTGAGCCAGCTTCGCGAACTCCTCGGTCGATACGGCCTGCTCGGTTACCGTGATCTTCGACTTCACGTCCTCGACCACCTTCTTCTCGTAGAGCTTCTCGTAGATCTTCTGACCCTGCTCACGGTCCTCAAGAATCTTCTTGGCGTAGTTCTCCAGCATCTCGTCCGGAGCCGAGGGCAGCCCGTACTGTGCGAACTGGGCCTGAGCCAGCGCCTTGGCCTCTTCGGTCGCCTCCTCGGCCGTAACGTTCAGGTTATCCTGCTTGATGAAGTATTTCTGCAGGTAGTTCCACGAGAAGAGCTTGACGAACGAGTCGAAATCCTTCTCGATCTCCTCTTTCGAGAACTTGCCCTCGTTGATGACGTAGAGCCAGCGCTTGAGGAACTCGACCGGCATCTGCAGGTCGGCCTTCTTCAGCAGGAAGTCGCGCAGCTGCAGCGTGAAGAGGTAGTCGCTCTCGCGGCGCAGCTCCTTGCCGATCTCCGCGTCGATGAACGCCTCGAACTCCTCGACCGTCTTGACGTTGCCGGCGGGGAAAGCCATCTTGAAGAACTCCTCGTTCAGCTCCGGCTCGGCGAACTTGCGGATCTTGGTAATCTCGAGCGAGAACTCGGGGTTGATCCCTTCCAACTCGGCCTCCTTGACCTGAAGGATGGCGGCGCGCTGTGCGGGCGACTTGTAAAGCTCGTTGATGTTTACCGTAGTCTTGTAGCCCACCTTCTGACCGATGAAGGGCTTGCGCTCCTCCTCGCTCATCGACACCAGACCGACGTAGGCATCCTCGATCTTCATCTCGCCGTTGTCGAGTGTCACGTTGAGCGCCTCATCGGCCACCACCTCGTCGGTATCGGCCAGACGGCCGTAGCGGCGCAGGTAGTTCGAGCGGTAGTTGTCGTGCATCTGCTTGTCGATGGCGATAGCGTAGTAGGTTACCTGATCCTTATCGGAAAGCGGGAGCTTTACCTCGGGAGCCTCGCCGATCTCGAAGACGAACTCGAACTCCGTGCCGTTCTCGAAGTCGAAGTCGCCCTGCTCGTCGGAGGGGATCACGTCGCCCACGTAGTCGATATTCTCCTTCTGAAGGTATTCGAAAACGGACTCCGAAGCGATGCGGTAGGCCTGCTCGGCCAGCACGCCGCGGCCGTACATCTTCTTGATGATTCCCATCGGCACCATGCCGGGACGGAAACCGGGAATATTGGCCTTGCGTCTGTACTCGCGCAGGGACTTCTCGACGGCGCTGCCGTAATCCTTTTCATCGACCATCGCCTTGATGAGCGATACGTTCTGTTCGCGTTGTTCTCTTACGATATTCATAATTCTCTATGCTGTTTTTAATTTTTCCTGATCGGACCGACAAAAGTACAAAATAATTCACGCAGAAGCAACAACCCTCCGATAATTCTCAATCTTCGCACCCGTTTTTCCGCTGCAGTACCTCGCGCGCCCCTCTGCTTTCGGAGTCCGC
Organism: uncultured Alistipes sp.; assembly: GCA_947173915.1. GTDB lineage: Bacteria > Bacteroidota > Bacteroidia > Bacteroidales > Rikenellaceae > Alistipes. The sequence goes on along the minus strand of CAMWGZ010000002.1, from coordinate 10,266 downwards.
GGAGGCAAATCGCCGCAGCGGACGATACCGTTACGAAAAAAACGCTACCTTTGTACGGTTACACTCTTCATGACGACGATCCTATGAAAAAAATCTTCCGGTTCTGGCTGCCGGCGCTGCTGCTGGCCGCCTGCTCGGGGAAAGCACCCGCACGATACACCGCGGAGACACCCGCCGCTCCGCGCTCCTATACCTACCGCGTCGTACGGAGCTACCCCCGTCCCGCCGACCGCTACACGCAGGGACTTCTCTTCGCCGACGGACTGCTCTGGGAGGGAACCGGCCAGTACGGAGACTCCAGGCTGCTGCGCACCGACCTCGACCGAGGCACGTGCGAAACCGTCGCCTCGCTGCCCGCCTCGGAGTTCGGGGAGGGGATCGCACTGCTCGGCGGCAAGCTCTACCAGCTTACCTGGACCTCGAACAAATGCTACGTCTATGAGGCCGCGACGGGCCGCCTGCTGCAAACCTTCTCCTACCCGGGCGAAGGCTGGGGCCTTACCGACGACGGCGAGCGCCTCTACATGAGCGACGGTACCGAATACATCCGCGTGATCGACCCCGACGGGTTCCGCACCCTGCGCCGCATCACGGTAACCTACCGGGGCGAACCCCTCCGGCTGCTCAACGAGCTGGAGTGGATCGGCGGCAGGATCTGGGCCAACATCTATACGAGCGACCTGATCGCCGTCATCGACCCCGCCACCGGCCGGGTCGAGGGGACGATCGACCTGGGCGGCCTGCTGCCCGCCGAGGAGTTCACGCCCGCGACCGACGTGCTGAACGGCATCGCCTACGACGCTGCCGGCGACCGGATTTTCGTGACGGGCAAAAACTGGGGCCGGATTTTTGAGATAAAGACCGTCGAACTCTGAAAACGCACGCCGCCATGATGACACCCGTCGAATTCCGCCGCCGCCTGCACCGCAGCCCGGAGCTTTCGTTCCGCGAGGAGCGGACCGCCCGCTTCATCGCCGGGCAGCTCGACCGTGCGGGCATCGCCCACCGTCCGATCGCCGGCACGGGCATCCTGGCGCGCATCGAGGGGAAGGGCGACCGGACGCAGGCCGTGGTGCTGCGGGCCGACATCGACGCGCTGCCGATCGAGGAGCGGGCCGCCGTCGCCTGGAGGTCGGAGCATCCGGGTGCGATGCACGCCTGCGGGCACGACCTGCACGCGGCCGTCCTCTACGGGGTGCTGCTGCGTCTGGCCGCACGCCCCGACTTCGAAGGCACCCTCTTCGGCCTCTTCCAGCCGGGCGAGGAGCAGAACCCCGGCGGAGCCTCCCGGGTGCTGGCCGAGGATCCCTTCGCGGGCTACCGCGTCCGCGCCGTGATCGGCGAGCATGTCGAACCGGAGCTTCCGACCGGCACGCTGGGCTTCCGCCCGGGCAAATACATGGCCTCGAACGACGAGATCCGCCTCCGCCTGGAGGGTCCCGGTGGACACGCCGCCAAGCGCGACGAACACGCCGACACGGTCAGCGCCGCCGCACGGCTCATCCTCGATCTGACGGCGCTCAACACCCCCGAACGGATCGTCTCGATCGGCCGGGTCGAAGCCCCCGGAGCCACCAACGTCATCCCCGCCCGGATCGCGATGGAGGGGACGATGCGCACCTTCGACCAGACGGAGCGCGCCTCGCTCAAGCAGACGGTCGAGGCGCTGGCGCGCCGCAACGACGCGGACTACGGTGTCCGCACCTGCGTGGAGTTCACGCCCGGCTATCCGTGCGTGGTAAACGACCCCGCGCTGACCCGCCGGGCCGTCGCGCTGGCCGAGCAGGAGGGCATCCCCTGCCGCATGCTGCCCCTGCGCACGACCTCCGAAGATTTCGGTTTCTACGCAGAGCGCTACCCCTCCCTTTTCTACCGTCTGGGTGTCGGGCCGGATTCCGGCCGGCTCCACACGGCAATGTTCAACCCCGACGAGGCGGCTATCCCCGCCGGCATCCGGTTCATGGAGCGCCTCGCCCGCAAATGTTTCGAAACATGAGCAAAACAACGAAAAAAAATAACGGACCGGCGGCCGCATTCGACCGCTCTTCACTCATCATCAGCCTGTTTCGCGAAGCTCCGTGCAACAAGTTCTCGCTCAAGCACCTGGCCTCCGCCTCGGGCGGCGCGACCAAGGAGGGGCGCGCCCGCACCCGCGAAATCATCGGGGAGCTGCTCTCGGAGGGGGTCATCGAGGAGTGCGGCCGCGAGAAATACCGCCTCAGCGGCAGGGAGCTTCCCCGCCTGGAAGGGGTGGTCGATATGATCCAGAGCGGTGCGATGTACGTCCGCACGGACTCCGAGCAGAACGACATATACGTCAGCCAGCGCAACTCGCTCAACGCCCTGGACGGCGACCGCGTGGAGCTGGTCGTCACGCGCCGCTCGCACTCGGGATCGCTCGAAGGCGAGATCACGCGCATCGTCGAGCGCAGCGGCAAGCAGTATGTCGGCATCGCCGAGGTAAGCGACCACGCCATCTTCGTGCGGATCGACCCGCGCCGCCTGCCGCTGGACGTCTATCTCTCGCGGCGCGACAACCCGACCGTCCAAAACGGCCAGAAGGTGGTCGTCCGCATCGCGGACTGGCCCCTGGGGTCGAAAAGCCCCGCCGGCGAACTGGTCGAGGTGCTCGGCACCCCCGGAGAGAACGAGACCGAGATGCACGCCATCCTGGCCGAATACGGCCTTCCCTACCGCTTCGAGCCGAAGATCGAGGAGGCGGCCGAACGCATCCCTTCCGCGATCACGAAGGAGGATTACGCCGCCCGCCGCGACTTCCGCAGCGTGACCACCTTCACGATCGACCCGGCCGACGCGAAGGACTTCGACGATGCCCTCTCGGTCCGCAAGATCGGCGAGGGGCGCTGGGAGATCGGCGTGCACATCGCCGACGTGACCCACTACGTCACGCCCCGCACCCCGATCGACACCGAGGCTCAGGAGCGCGGCACGTCGGTCTATCTGGTCGATCGCACCGTTCCGATGCTGCCCGAGAAGCTCAGCAACGAGCTTTGCTCGCTGCGGCCCCACGAAGAGAGCCTCTGCTTCTCGGCGGTCTTCACGCTGAACGACCAGGCGGAGCTGCTCGACGAGTGGTTCGGCCGCACGGTCATCTACTCCGACCGCCGCTTCTCCTACGAGGAGGCCCAGCAGGTCATCGAGAGCGGGCAGGGCGACCTCGCGGAGGAGATCCTGACCCTCAACCGCCTGGCCCAGACGCTGCGCAAGTTGCGCTTCAAGAACGGCGCGGTGAGCTTCCAGCGCGAGGAGGCCAAATTCCGGCTCGACGACCAGGGCAAGCCGCTGGGAGTCTATTTCAAGGAGCAGAAGGAGGCCAACCAGCTCATCGAGGAGTTCATGCTGCTGGCCAACCGGCGCGTGGCCGAATTCTGCGGCAAGCAGCGGGTAAACGGCCGCAACGTGCGCCGCACGATGGTCTATCGCGTGCACGACGTGCCCAACGAGGAGAAGCTCGAAAAGTTCCGCACGTTCGTTCTCCGCTTCGGCTACATATTCAAGGCCCAGAAGGGGCGGGCCATCGCCAAGGAGATGAACCAGCTCTTCGCCAAGGCCAAGGGGCGCACCGAGGAGAACGTGATCTCGAATCTCGCGGTGCGCGCCATGTCGAAAGCCTTCTATTCGACCGACAACCTGGGCCACTACGGACTGGCGTTCCCCTACTACACCCACTTTACCTCGCCGATCCGCCGCTACCCCGACATGATGGTCCACCGGCTGCTGGCCCGCTACCTCGACGGAGGCCGTTCGGCCGACCGCGAGGCGCTCGAAAAACTCTGCGTGCACTCCTCCGAACGCGAGGTGGTCGCCGCCGAAGCCGAGCGCGCCTCGATCAAGTACAAGATGGTCGAGTTCATGCAGGACAAGATCGGCCAGCTCTTCGACGGCCACATCTCGGGCATGAGCGACTGGGGCATCTACGTCGAACTGAACGACACCCACATCGAAGGAATGGTCTCCCTGCGCGAGATCGAGGGCGACCGCTACCAGTTCGACGAGAACCGCTACGAGGTTTACGGCCACCGCAACAACACGGTCTTCACGCTGGGCGACGCGGTACGCATCCGCGTCAAGCGGGCCGACCTCCAGAAGCGGCTGCTCGACTTCGAGCTGATCCTGCCCGGCACGCAGCACCCCGACTCGCCCGAGGCTCCCGTCCGGCGGCAGAGCGCCGCACGCACCCGGCAATCCGAAAAGCCCGCGAAGCAGACGAAAAAGACAAAACGGTCCGAAAAGGCCGAGAAAAAATCCCGTAAAACCGCATCCAAACGCAACAGACGATGAACGCCGATTCGATTTTCGACAAATGCCTGGCGCGCGAGCGCCTGACGGCCGACGAAGCCCACTGGCTCTACGAGCAGGCCCCGCTCCAGCGGCTGGCCCTCACGGCCGACCGCGTGCGCCGGGCCGTCGTTCCCGATCCCGGGACCGTCACGTGGCAGATCGACCGCAACGTGAACATTACCAACGTCTGCATCTCGGGCTGCCGCTTCTGCAACTTCCACTGCAAGCCCCACCAGAGCGAGCAGGCCTTCATTACCACCCTCGAAGAGTACCGCGAGAAGATCGACGGCATGCTGGCGCTGGGCGGCGACCAGCTGCTGCTTCAGGGGGGACTCCATCCGCAGCTCGGCATCGACTTCTACGAGGAGCTCTTCTCCTCGCTCAAGCGGCTCTACCCCCAGGTGCGGCTGCATGCGCTCGGTGCCCCCGAAGTGGCCCACATAGCCCGCATCAGCGGACTCTCGACCCGCGACACGCTCCGGCGGCTGACAGCCGCGGGACTCGACTCGCTGCCCGGCGCGGGGGCCGAGATCCTCGACCCCGAGGTCCGGCGGCGCATCTCGCCCGCCAAGCCCTCCGTGCAGGAGTGGATCGACGTGATGCACGAGGCACACTGCCTGAACCTGCCCACCTCCGCGACGATGATGTACGGCCATGTCGAAACGCCCCGCCAGCGGGTCGAGCACCTGCTGCGCATCCGCGAACTTCAGGACCGCTGCCCCGAGGGGAACTACGGCTTCCTGGCTTTCATTCCCTGGATCTTCCGCTCGGCAGGCACGGAGCTGGAGCGCCAGGGGGTAAACACCGTATTCTCGCCGCTCGAATACATCCGCATCATCGCCGTCAGCCGGCTGGTGCTCGACAACATACGCAACATCCAGGCTTCGTGGCTGACCGTCGGCAAGGAGACGGCCCAGGTGGCGCTCCACAGCGGCGCGAACGACATGGGGTCGATCATGATCGAAGAGAACGTCGTCTCGTCGGCCGGCGCACGCAACCGGTTCGACGCGGCAGGCATCCAGCAGGCCATCCGCGAGGCGGGCTTCACGCCCCGCTTGCGCGACCAGCTCTACCGCCTGCGCGAAACGCCCCGCGCATAATCCCCCGCAACCGATGCGTCCCATGATCACACCCTGCCGCTTCCGCCCGCTCTCCGTCCTGCGCAGATCGCTCCTGCCGCTCCTTCTCCTGCCGCTCCTCGGCGCGGCGGGGTGCATCACGGAGGAGCCGGAGGAGTTCGAGGCGACCGCGCTCGTCCGCACGGGCGACACGGCTCCCGACTTCACGGTCGAGCTGCTCGACGGCGGCACGGCCACCCTCTCCGCCCTGCGGGGAGAGGTGGTGCTGCTTACCTTCTTTTCGACCTGGTGTCCCACCTGCCGGGAGCAGATGGCGCTCATGCAGGAGGGGATCGTCGATCGGTTCGCCGGCCGGCCGTTCCGCTTCCTGCCCATCTCCCGGGCCGAGGAGCGCGAGACGGTCGCCGCTTTTTGCCACGAGACGGGCATCGCCTTCCCGGTGGGACTCGACCCCGACGGCACGGTTTACGGACTGTACGCCACCCGCTACGTGCCCCGCAACCTGATCATCGACCCCGCAGGCAGGGTGCTGCTCGCGGCAGGCGAGTTCACGGGGGATGAGAGCGTCGCACAGCTTGCCCGGCGGATCGCAGAGGCGCTCGACGGAATGCAATGACGCACTCCCGCCGACGACAAATCGGGGCCGGACTTTTCGAAAAGTCCGGCCCCGATTGCCAATACAGAGGAGTCAGGAAGGCCAGCCGCCTCGCACGGCACGGAGGCATCCGCTACTCTCCGGCCTCGGAAAACTCCTCCCCATGCGCGACCGCATAGCGGTAATCCTCCTCCGAAAAGGTATAGGTAAACATGTAGAGCACATCGCAGTCCCCATAGATTGCCTCCGCCCATCCCGGGGAGTTCTTGTCACAGAAGCGCAACGGAAGCGGCAAATTATCGCCCATCGCCAGCCGATAGCGGCCGTCGAACCAGACGAACCTCTTGTAGAACGAATCCTCCCCGCCGAAAAAGTCGTTGCCCGACGCATCGCCCTGCTCCAGGAAAAAGGATCCGTGCGGCTGCAACACCAGCGAATCGGGCAGCTGCACGCACAACGGATGATGCACGATCGAGATGACATGCTCGGTATCGTTTGCCAATTCGTATGACTCATAATAGCTGCCCCCATCAGCGTGGTTGCAACCGGTCATCGCCATAGCGGCATAAGCAAGCGCGACGAATAAACAGAATTTATTTTTCATAGAATTTAAAATAATACCGGCCGCGGACGCGACTCTTTTCGAGGAGGCACGTCCGCGGCCGGCAAACGATCGCCCGCGAATTACATCAGGCGGGTTACCAGGAACGTGATGGCGACGGTCAGAATACCGTACAGCTCCGGGAAAGCGGCCAGAATCAGGGTCTTCGTACCCACGTCGTGGCCGTTGCCGACAGCGGCGATACCGTTGGCGCAGAGCTGGCCCTGACGATACGACGAGAAGAAATTGACCAGACCGACCAGAATACCCAGACCGAAGATGGCCGAAGCCTGAAGCAGCGTAACCGACTCGGTCAGGTAGTTCATCACGAGGAACAGCGAGGCGAAACCGTAGAGGCCCTGCGATGCGGGAAGACCCGAGAGGATGACGTAGTTACCGAAGCCGTTCGGATTCTTCTTCATCGCACCGACGGCAGCCTTGCCGGAGATGGTCGTGCCGTAGCAGCTGCCCACACCTGCCAAAGTAAACATGATGGCCATACCGAGATAGCCCAACGTAATAGGTTCCATAAATCGAAATTGTTTTTAGTTGTTAATATTGATTTGTTTTTCGTTTAATCGTTTTTCAGCGGTTCGAAAATCCGGGTCGAAGCCTCGAAGCCCGCATTCTTGTAGAACTCCACGAAGGTCAGACGCAGCGGATGCACGAACGACGAGAGCACGCACATGAAGAGGTTGATGCCGTGACCCAGCAGCAGGATCAACAGCATGACCAGCTGCTTGACGACCGGAATATCGGGACTCATACCGACGGCCAGCTGGTTGAAGACCATCGCCAGGATACCGCCCGAAAGACCGATGGCGAACAGACGTATGTACGACAGCAGGTCGCCCACCAGTCCCGAGACGTTGTTGTAAGTGTTCCACAGACCGAGTCCCAGATTGACCAGCGGATTCTTGCCGGGCGAGTTGAAGAAGAACATCAGCACCAGCCCGATGCCCAGCACCGCGAGGTAGGCGGGCGAGTGGAACGTGAATCCGACGCTCTCGGGCAGCAGCCCCGCAGCGGCCGACGAGACCAGCACCAGAATCCAGCCGATGAGCGAGAGCGCATAGCGGAATCCGAAGCTGCGGGCCGTGACGCAGGCATTGATGACCATCGCGAAGAGCACCTGCACGGCACCCATGCCGATCGAGAGCGGGAAGAGGATCTCGGGCGTGAGCAGGTGGTGGCGGATATCGCCCAGCCAGCTCCACTCCGACATCTGCAGCCCGAAGAACGAGCCGGAGGCCAGTCCGAAGAGCATACCCGAGCCGCCGCAGAGCATCGTCAGCTGGCCGATCTCCCGGATGAGCCGGTTGCCGCGCCTGCGTCCGAGCAGCGCCGCATAGAGGCCGCCCAGCAGGATGAGGAGTCCGTATCCGCCCTCGGCCAGACAGAAGCCGAAGAAGATCATGTAGAACGGAGCGAAGAAGCGGGTCAGGTCGATGGTGCCGTACTTGGGCAGGGCGTACATAGCGCCGATTACCTCGAACAGATGGGCGAAGGGCCTGTTGCGCAGCTTCACGGGCGTGTCGTCCTCGGGCGTGGGGGTGCTCTTGAGGTAAATCACGTCGGGGTATTCGGCCAGCAGGGCATCGACCTTCCCGGAGGTCGCCTCCTCGGCCCAGCCCTCCATGATGTAGAGCGTATCGTCGGCCGCCTTTTGCGCCGTCGCACGCACACGAATGTCCTGCAACCGCTCAAGCAGCGCCGTCCGGTTTTTCCGAATCGCATCGACCGACAGCGCCGCCCGCGAGAAGTCACGGTCCAGCTCCGCCAGCTCCCGGCGGGCCTTGTCGATCTCCGCCTCCGCCTGCCGGTAGTCCATATCCGGGATTTTGACCTCCTGCGCGTCGAGCAGCACCTCTTCGCCCGGACGGGTTACCACGACGAAATAGAAATTCGTCTCTCCCTCGCGGACCGGCTCGATCGTATAACGGGACGACCACTCCGCGATGCCCCGTTCGTAGGTCGCACGGGGCGTGAGGAAGAAGCGCAGCACCACGCCCTGCTCGGAGAGCCGCCGCAGCGCCTCGGGCGAGAAGTCGCCCCAGGGACGCAGTTCGGCGGCCGTCTTCTCCAGCCGGGCGATCTCCGCACCGAGCGCCGTCGCACGCTGCGTCGCCGCACGGTAACATTCGAAAGCCTCCTCGCCCGAGTCGAACGCCCCGGCATCGGCCGCGAAGCGGTCGCTCTGACGGAAGCGCTCCAGCGCCTCGACCGCCCGCGCATGCTGCTCGATCGACAGCAGCAGCTGACGGTCCTCATCGGAGGGTTCCCACCCCGTCGTAGTTATATCGACCAACCCCAGGTCGCGCAGCTTCCCGATGAAATCGTCGCACTGCGCCGCATAGAGGATCAGATCGTATTTCGACATTTTAGCGATCATAACATTGCGCCCTCCTCGGCTTGCTGTTGTTTGGTTTTCACAATCTTCTGGGCGGATTTCGAGAGGTTCTCCTCATCCTCCATGAAGCGTTTGATCTTGCGGATGGCATCCTCGTAACCGGGAATCTGCACCTTCTCGTAGAGATTGACCTTCTGCGTGGTCTTGCGCCGCGCGAAGTCCAGCAGCTCCATCTTGCGGTTGAACACCTCGAATTCGATTCCCAGACGGGCCATGCGCTTGAGCACGTCGATCCCGTCGGCGAACCACACGGGGGCCGAGAAGAGATCGTACTCCTTCTCCTCGAAGCGGATCTCCTGCAACACCGGGGTACGCACACCCGCGATCTTCTGCGTCGTCAGTTCGATGTCGGCGATGCGCAGCAGCTCCTCGTCGAACTCGCCCCACAGGGAGACCATGTAGTCGTACTCGGCCTCCAAAGCGTCGAGCCGCCGCCGGAAATCCTGCGCCGTATCCTTGGCCTTCTTCACTTCGGACCGCAGCGCCGACTCCTTGCTCTTGATGGTCGGGAGCGCCTTCTGCCGCATCTTCAGCTGTTTGCCGAGTTCGCCCAGAGAAGTTTTATTATATTGAAATTTGATTGCCATTTTCCCTTTTGCTATTTTCCGAATTGCGTTCTTTCGGGTCCGCAGAACGCCGCCGCCGTCGCAGCAACGCCTCCGTACCGCCGAAGATCAGTGTTCCGAGTCCCAGAATGAAGATGGCAGCGACCGCAAGCTCCGCCCCCTTTTCAACGGGAGGCAATCCGTGGATGCACCAGTCGGTCCCCCAGCTGATCGCCAGGATAACGGCAGTCTGCACGAAGCCGTACAGCCAGACATTCTTTCCCGTCCTCATCGCACCTACTCCGCTTTCGGCCAGTATTTCGCCACCAGCTCGCTCTTGATCGCCACCTCCTCTTTGGTAAAGAACTCGGCGAAGAGTTTCCAGGCGATGTCGAGCATCTGCGTGATCTCGATATTGACGTCGATCGAAAGCAGCTTCTCCGAATAGGCGTAGGCGAACTTGAGGGCGCGCTCGTCGTAATCCGAGAGGTCGAAGCCGTTCTCCAGCTTGGTCTTGGCATTGGCCGCATCGGCATAGAGGCGCACGCAGGCGTTCATGACCTGCGGATGGTCCTCGCGCGTCTTCTTGCCGATCACGAGCTGCTTCAGACGCGAGAGCGAACGGAACGGATCGACGATGACCTTGCCCGTGTCGGAGTCGTTGCGCCGGAACAGCTGGCCCTCGGGAATGTAACCCGTGTTGTCGGGGATGGCGTGCGTGATGTCGCCGCCCG
>CAMWGZ010000001.1 GCA_947173915.1 uncultured Alistipes sp. | reverse complement strand
CCACCACCTCCAGCGTTCCCGACCCGTCCTCGCGCAGCCCCCGCCGCACGCGCTGCAACTCGGCGAGCGTGACCCGCGCGCAGCGGCCGTAGCGGCCGCGCGAGGAGGCGACGAGCACCAGCTCGTCGGGCATGAAGGGTTCGTAGTGGAATCCGGAGCGCCGGGTGGCGCTCTCGACCAGCCCCAGGTCGGCATCGTGGCGCACGAGCGCCTCCTCGACCTGTCCGCTGTTTCCGGAGATGAGCGACACCTTCACCTCGGGAAAGCGGCTCGTGAAGCGGGCCAGCATGCGGGGCAGGACATACTGGGCGATGGTGGTGCTGGCCCCGATGCGCAGTTCGCCGCCCAGCTGGTCGGCGAAAAGATCCATCTCATAGCGCAAGCGGCGGTAGTCGTCGGCGATCCGCTCGGCATGGCGCAGCATCGCCGCACCGGCCTCGGTCAGCGCCAGCCGGCTGCCCCGCCGCTCGAACAGCTGCACCTTGTAACGCGACTCCAGCTCCCCGACGTGTTTGCTCACGGCCGGCTGCGAAATGTAGAGCTGCTCGGCGCAGCGGGTAAAGCTGAGCGTCTTCGCCGCCGCGATGAATACTTTGAGCCGGAAATCGTCCATAGACGACACATCAACCCAAATGACCCTCGGCGGCGAACTCCTCGACCGAGCGGCGGAAGTGGGCGATCGTCTCCTCCATCGAGACGAACGACTTGCCGCCCGCGGCATTGCGGTGGCCGCCGCCGTTGAAGTACTTGCGGGCGAAGAGGTTCATATCGACATCGCCCCGCGAACGCAGCGACACGCGGATGAACTTGCGGTGGGCGATGAATATGGCCGACATCTTCATCTTCTTGATCGTCAGCGCATAATTGACGAACCCCTCGCTGTCGCCCTGCTGGAACTGGAAGCGGCGCATCTCGCTCTCGAGCAGCGACATGTAGGCCACCGTACCGTCGTGCATGACCTCCATCTTGCGGTTTATCGCATAGCCGAACAGCCGCGCGCGCCCTTCGGTAAAGGCGTTATAGACGTTGTTGTGGATAGCCGGAATGTCGATTCCCGTCTCGGCCAGCACGGCCACCGCCCGGTAGAGCGCCGGCGTGAGGAACGAGAAGGAGAAGTTGCCCGTGTCGGTCATCATGCCCACATACATGCTTTCGGCCATCCGCGGTGTGATGGCCTTCACACCCAGCATCCGCTCGATGATCGAATAGACCAGGAACGAGGTGCTCGACGAGTCGGGATGGGAGAACATCAGGTCGAAGCCGGGGCCGGGTGCCAGGTGGTGGTCGATCAGCACGCGGCGGGCCGTCGTATTGGACTCGATCAGCTCGCTCAGCCCCTCCAGGCGCGAAATAGCGTTGAAGTCGAGGCAAAAGATCAGGTCGGCCTCCTCCACCGCCCGGCGGGCGATGCCCGCCTCGTCGTTCTTGAAGATGACCACGCTCCCGATATCGGACATCCAGTCCAGAAAGTAGGGGTATTTGTTGGGGACCACGCAGGTTACCCGGTGGCCCATCCCCTGCAGCGCATCGCGCCAGGCGATCGACGAACCGACCGCATCGCCGTCGGGATTGACATGCGCCACGATCACGATCTTGCGTGCGGGTTCCTCCAGCAGCTGCCGCAGCCGCTCTATATCTTCCTCTTTGATTGTCATAGATGCAAATATACTAATTTATCCGCAAATATCAAATCCGGAGGCAAACCCGCACCCGTTCCCGCCGCTTTTCGCCGCCGCACGCGCCGGAAACCTCTCCGGAAGCCGCCGCCCGGCCGGCTATTCCCGCACCGGCCGGCCCTTCTCCCCGAGCAGGCGGAGAATCTCGCCGACGATCCGTTCCGCAGAGTCGGAGATGGCCAGCTCCCCGATGCGGCGGCTCAGCTCCGCCAGCCGCTCCGGCTCGCCCGCCAGCGCCACCGCCTCGTCCATCACGCGGCCGACCGCCTCCGCATCGGGCACCAGCAGCGCAGCACCCCGGTCGGAAAGCGCCCGGGCATTCTTGGTCTGGTGGTCCTCCGCCACATTGGGCGAGGGGACGAACAGCGTCGGCTTCGCTGCCAGGCACAGCTCCGAAACGGTGCAGGCACCGCTGCGCGAGACCACCAGATCGGCCGCCGCATAGGCATAGTCCATCCGGTCGATGAAGGCCCCCTGCCAGATGCGGGCGGTGGGATGGGCCTCCAGGAAGGCGCGCATCTCCGCCTCGTAATATTTGCCCGTCTGCCAGATGACCTGCACGGGAGCCGTCCCGCCCTGCCGGGGGATCCACTCCTTCATTACCTCGTTGAGCGTCCGCGTGCCGAGCGAACCGCCCACCAGCAGCACCGTCGGCACCCCCGGCTCGAAGCCGAAGTGGGCCAGCGCCTCGCGCCGGTCGGTCCCCTCGCGCGAGAAGCGGCCCCGCAGCGGATTGCCCGTCATCACGATCTTCTCCTGCGGGAAAAAGCGCTCCATCCCCTCGTAGGCGACGCAAATGGTGCGCGCCCGCCGCGCCAGCAGCTTGTTGGTCAGACCGGCATAGGAGTTCTGCTCCTGGATCAGCGTCGGGATTCCCATCCGCTGCGCGGCCCGCAGCACCGGCCCGCTCGCATAACCGCCGAAACCGGCCACCGCGTCGGCCCCGAACTCGCGGATCGTCCGCCGCGCCAGCCGCAGGCTGCGCAGCGCCTTGAAGGGCACCAGCAGGTTGCGCCAGTCGAGCCGGCGCTGCAATCCGGCGACCGGCAGCCCGACGATCCGGTAGCCCAGAGCCGGCACCTTCTCCATCTCCATCTTGCCCTCGGCACCGACGAAAAGGATCTCTACCTCGTCGCCCAGCCGGCGACGCAACGCTTCGGCCACGGCCACGGCCGGATAGATGTGGCCGCCCGTACCTCCGCCCGAAAGGATGATTCGATACATATCGCAACTGTTTTATCGTTCCAACAATCAACAAACGGGCCGCGAAGCCCGTGACCTTAAAGCCGGGTCAGCTTGGCGAACTTCGCCAGCAGGGTCTTCTCGCCGTAGTCGGCGAACTCGACCACCAGCTTGTGATCGCCCGATGCCGTCTCGATGCGGAGGATGACCCCCGCGCCGAACTTCAGGTGCGACACCCGGTCGCCCACCGCATAGCCGCAGTTCGCGGCGGGGGCGGCACCCTGCTGCAAGGTCGCGTCGCCCGGACGCACCCCCATGCTCCGCATGCCCGCCGTCGAGCGGACCGGTGCGGTCGTCGCGGGCGGCACCCCATGCGCCGCGGAGGGCCGGCCGGCGGAGGAGCCGCCCCGCGAAGCGCCCGAGGCCGACTTCTGCGCATAGCGGTAGTCGAAGCGGCGGCGCAGCTCGTCGAGCGGCGAGGCGTTCCGCTGCCCGGCGGGTTTGCGGAGCACTTCGTGCTCGTCGTCGAGCGGCTCGGCATCCAGATAGCAGGGATCGATCTCGCGCAGGAAGCAGCTCGGGCGCGAGAACTCCATGTTGCCCCACTTGAAACGGGTCTCGGCATAGGAGAGCGTCGCGGAGACCTTGGCCCGCGTGAGCGCCACGTAAAAGAGGCGGCGCTCCTCCTCCAGACCGTCGGGCGACTCGGCGGCCCGCTGCGACGGGAAGAGGTTCTCCTCCATCCCGACGATATAGACGAACTTGTACTCCAGTCCCTTGGCCGAATGGACGGTCATCAGCGTGACCTTGTTGCGGTCGGCCGGATCCTCCTGCTCCTTGTCCATGTCGGTCATCAGCATCGCCTGCTGCAACCACTCCTCGACGGTGGCCCGCTCCTCCTCGCCGCGCTCGCCGGCCCGGATCTCGGCCTCGCGTTGCTCGTTGAAGAGCTGCATCGTGTTGAGCAGCTCCTCGATATTCTGCACGGCGCTGGTCGCCTCGGGGGTGTTCTCCAGGCGATAGACCCCGAGCACGCCCGAGCGGGTGGCGATTTCGAGTCCCAACTCGTAGAGTCCCTTCTCGGCCCGGGCCTGCGACAGGCTCCGGATCATCGCCACGAACTCGGAAACCTTGCGCACGATGGCCCGCTGCACGGGATCGGCCGCCGGCTCGGCCACCAGCGCATCCACCGCCTCCCACATCGAGCGGCCCGTCTCGCGGGCCAGCTGCGCGATGCGCTCGACGGTCGTGTCGCCGATGCCGCGCGCCGGGTAATTGACGATGCGGCGGAAGGCCTCGTCGTCGCGGGGATTGACCACCAGCCGGATATAGGCCATCACGTCGCGGATCTCCTTGTGGTCGTAGAACGAGTTGCCCTTGTAGATGCGGTAGGGAACCCCCTTGCGGCGCAGCGCCTCTTCGAGCGCCTGCGACTGGTTGTTGGTGCGGTAGAGGATGGCCGCCTCGGCCCACTCCTCGCCCGCCGCCCGCACCTTGTCGCGCAAGTCAGAAACGACCCGCTCGGCCTCCTCGCGGTCGGTATAGGCGCGCAGCACCCGGATCCTGTCGCCCACCTCGCCCTCGGAGAAGCACTTCTTCTCCATCCGTTTCGAGTTGCGGGCGATCACCGAGTTGGCCGCCTCGACGATCGTGCGGGTCGAACGGTAGTTCTGCTCCAGCTTGAAGACCATCGCCGTGGGGAAATCTTTCTTGAACGAGAGTATGTTCTCGATCTTCGCCCCCCGGAACGAGTAGATCGACTGCGCGTCGTCGCCCACCACGCACACCTTGGCGTGGTGCTGCGAAAGCCGCCGGATGATGGCGTACTGGGCGTAGTTGGTATCCTGATACTCATCGACCAGGATGTACCGGAACAGCTCCTGATAGCGGGCCGTGATGTCGGGGCAGTCGCGCAGCAGGATGTTGGTCTGCAACAGCAGGTCGTCGAAGTCCATCGCCCCGTTCTGCTTGCAGCGGGCGCAGTAGATGTTGTAGATGTTGCCGAATTCGGGAATCTGCCGCTGCCGGTCCTCCGCCCCGCAGCTGGCGTTGGCCAGATAGGCACCCGGCGTGACCAGACAGTTCTTGGCGTAGGAGATGCGCGAGGCGAGCAGCGCCGGCTTGTACTTCTCCTCGGCCAGATGCAGCTCCTTAACGATCGTCTTGAGCAGGTTCTTGCAGTCGGAGGGTTCGTAGATGGTGTAGGTCGCCGGGTAGCCGATGCGCTCGGCGTTCTCGCGCAGGATCCGCGCGAAAACCGAGTGGAAGGTTCCCATCCGGATGAAGCGGCTGCGCCCTCCGGGGATCATCTGCGCGATCCGCTCGCGCATCTGCTCGGCCGCCTTGTTGGTAAAGGTCAGCGCCAGAATGCTTTCCGGAGCGACCCCCTGCTCGATCATGTAAGCGATGCGCGAGGTCAGCACCCGCGTCTTGCCCGACCCCGCGCCCGCAATGATGAGCGACGGCGCGTCGTAATTGACCACCGCTTCGCGCTGGACGGGGTTGAGTCCTTGCAATATCTGAGATTCCATGCGGGCAAAGGTAGTAATTTCGCCCGACAAGGGGAAGCCGCGCGGCCGATATATTCGATCCGGCCCGCCGAACAGGGCATCCCGCCCCCTGCGCACCCTTCCGGCACGCACCGCAGCTTCCGTCCGCCGCCCGCGAAGCTACCGGCGGCCGATGTCCTCGTAGGTGGTTTGCAGCAGCGCCTTGCCCCGCTCCAGACGCTCCTCGCAGCCCGCGCCGTCCGAACGGACCACCCGCCGGGCGGTGTGGTCATAGACCGTCTCGCCCGCCTCGTCGATGAAGCCGAAGCCGTCGCTGAAGCACCAGTAGCCGAACCGCCGGGGAGGCTCGCTGCCGAAAATGTTCTTGCTGTAGTCGAACTCCTCGTGCGAAATGCCGAGCTGCGCCAGCAGCGTGGCGCATAAGTCGATCTGCGAGGCGTAGGTCTCCACCTCCGCCGGGCCGGCCACCGCGCCGCCCAGCCAGAGCATCGGGATGCGGTGGCGCAGCGGCTCGTTGTAGCTCAGTCCCTCGGGATAGGGATAGGCGTGGTCGGCGACGAGCACCACCAGCAGGTCGTCCCACGCGGGCAAAGCCTTCAGCCGGTCGATCAGCCGCCCGACCTGCGCGTCGGTAAAGGCCATCGCGTTGAGCAGCCGGTCGTCGAACGCATCGTAGGGAACGTCGAACGGCTCGTGGCTCGAAAGCGTGAGCCAGCCCGCCAGAAACGGCTCTCCCGCACGGCTCAGCGCCTCCACCTCGTCGGCGAAAAGGTCGGCCACCACGTCGTCGGCATAGCCCCACTTCGAGGTCGGGGCATCGAGCCGCATCTGCTTCTGCCAGAGCAGCCGCTCCCAACCGGTCGCATACATGAACGAAGCCTGGTTGGTAAAATTGAGGTCGCCGCCATAGACGAAGAGCGAGCGGTAGCCCTCACGCCCGAGCGAGCGGGCCAGCGACGGCAGGGAGGCGTTCTTGCGGGGCAGCTTCATGAGCGACATGGTGGTCTGCGCCGGAAAGCCGCAGAGCACCGCCACCTCGCCCCGGTCGGTACGGTAGGAGTTGGCGAAGAAGTTCTCGAACCACACGCCCTCACTCTTGAGCCGCTGCATGTTGGGCATCACGGGACGGCCGCCCACGGTGTCGTCCATGATCGTGCGGCCGAAACTCTCGAGCAGCACCAGCACCACATTCGGGCGCTGCGTGCGCAGCAGGGGGGGGGTGCCGTCGTCCGCACCGGGGCGGTTGCCCCGCACGTCGTCGAAAAGCTCCCGCCGCCGCTCCTCACCGAAGAAGGGATAGGCCGCGGCATACTCCCGCCGATCGCCCGCCGACGAGAGGAACGAGAAGACGGGATTGACGGCGGCGTGGTTCAAGAACATGTCCTTGCTGAAATAGACCTTGCTGACGTTGGCCACGGCCACCGTCACGCCGCCCCGGATAGCCAGGAACAGCACGCCGCAGAGCAGCAGCGACAACAGCGAACCGCACGCACGCACACGCGCCGGGCGTGCGCCGTCTCCGCACCCGAGAAGAGACACGAGCGGCAGAAGCGTGGCGGCCATGCCGCCGCCGTAGAGCGCGAAGACCGCCAGCTGCCGCAGGGCCTCGCCCCACGTGACGCTGGCCAGCGCCTCCTTCGGATCCGAAAGATAGACGAGCACCGACCCGTCGAGCCGGAAGCCCCAATAGCCGTACAGCCCCAGATCGACCGCGAAGATCGCGGCCGTCGCGACAGCCGCGAGCGCCAGCCAGCAGCGCACCGCCCGCCGCACGGCACGGCACCACGAATCGGGCATCCACCACGATGCCAGCACGGCGAGTGCCGGTACGGCGGCGACGTATCCCGCGACGGTGCAGTCGAGCGACAGCCCGTGCCGCACGACGGCCCACCAGTCGGCCGCCGAGGCCGAAGCCGAGCGCGCATGGTAGAAGAGCAGAAACAGCGGTTTCTGCAGGGCCATCCAGCCGACGGTCACGGCAAAGACGGCCGCAGGGAACGACAGACGACGCAGCATTGCCGGAATCAGATCTTTTCACCGTAGGCCAGGTCGCCGGCATCGCCGATGCCCGGGACGATGTAGGCCCGCGAGGTAAGCTCCTCATCGACGGCCGCGCACCAGATCGAGACATGCTCGCGCGGCATGTGCTTCATCACGTAATCCACCCCCTGCTCGCTGGCGATGACCGAAGCGATGTGGGTGTGGGCCGGCATGCCGCCCCGCTCGCAGAGCGCCTCCCAGGCCAGCACGAGCGACGAGCCGGTGGCCAGCATCGGATCGACCAGCAGCAGCGTCTTGCCCTCCAGGTCGCCGCACGAGATGTACTCGACCTTGACGGTAAAGGTGCCGTCCTTCTTGCTCTTGCGGTAGGCCGAAACGAAGGCGTTCTGCGCATCGTCGAAGTAGTTCAGAAAGCCCTGATGGAACGGAAGCCCCGCCCGCAGGATGGTGGCCAGCACCACCCGGTCGGAGATGCACTGCACGACGGCCTCGCCCAGCGGAGTCTCGACCGTGCGCGGCTCGTAGTTCATCGTCCGGGAGATTTCGTAGGCCGTCACTTCGCCGATACGCTCCAGATTGCGGCGGAAGCGCATCGAATCCTGCTGGACCGAACGGTCGCGGATCTCGGCGATGAATTTGTTGAGCAGGGTATTCTGCTGGTTGAGAATGTGCAGCATAAGTGTCGTTTTTGAGGGTTTGTCAATAGAGGAAATTGTTGAACGGGTAGCGTCCCGCATGGATTTCGCGGATCATGCCGTAGAGGTCCGTGCGCAGCTTCTCGACATTGATCTTCTCGACGGCCGAGATGAAGATGCAGGGGGTGTTGGCCTGCGCGATCCAGCTCCGCCGCAGCTCGTCGAGCGAGAGGTTCTCCCGCGTGGGAGGTGTCAGGTCGTCGGGATCCTTCTCCACGCAGGTGTAGGCATCAACCTTGTTGAAGACGAGATAGACCGGCTTGTCGCCCGCACCGATCTCCTGCAGGGTCTGCTTCACGACGGCGATCTGATCCTCGAACTGCGGGTGGGAGACATCGACCACATGCAGCAGCAGGTCGGCCTCGCGCACCTCGTCGAGCGTCGATTTGAACGACTCGACCAGCTCGGTGGGCAGCTTGCGGATGAATCCGACGGTATCGGAGAGCAGGAAGGGCAGGTTGTCGAAGACCACCTTGCGCACCGTCGTGTCGAGCGTGGCGAAGAGCTTATTCTCGGCGAAAACGTCGCTCTTCGAGAGCAGGTTCATCAGCGTCGATTTGCCGACGTTGGTATAGCCCACCAGCGCCACCCGCACGAGCGAACCCCGGTTCGAGCGCTGCACGGCCATCTGGCGGTCGATCTTCTGGAGATCCTCCTTGAGCTTGCTGATGCGGTTGCGCACGATGCGACGGTCGGTCTCGATCTCGCGCTCGCCCGCGCCGCCGCGCGTACCCGTACCGCCGCGCTGCCGCTCCAGATGGGTCCACATGCCCGAGAGCCGGGGCAGCATGTACTGGTAGTTGGCCAGCTGCACCTGGGTCTTGGCGTATGCCGTCCGCGCACGCGAAAGGAAAATGTCGAGAATCAGGCGCGTGCGGTCCAGAATCCGGCAGGGCATCGCCGCCTCGATGTTGCGGGTCTGCGACGGCGACAGCTCGTCGTCGAAGATCACCACATCGATCTCCTGCTCGCGGCAGTAGTCGGCGATCTCCTCCAGCTTGCCCGGTCCCACATAGATGCGCGACGAGGGCTGCGGCAGCCGCTGCGTGATGCGGCGCACGGTCTCGATCCCGGCCGTCTCGGCCAGAAACTCCAGCTCGTCGAGGTACTCCTCCGTGCGGCGCGCGTCCTGCCGGTCGCACACCACGGCCACCAGCACCGCCCGCTCCGATCGTCCGGCATCGGCCGCCGGAACGCCCGGCGCAGCCGTATCTTTCGTATTTTTATTATCGTTCTGTGTCAAAATATAAAGAATGCTAATTTAAATATCCATCATACAAACAACAGGAACAGTCTTAACCCCACCTGTTCTGTTCATATAATTATATATACCTATTTGTCTTACACATTTTCCCTGAGGGACTTTAATGATCTCATCATCGTAATAATATTTTCCAGTATGATTTACAAATAATACGATAGGGCCATTAAAAAAAGATATAGAAGATAAAGATAAACTACTATCTTCTGCATTAGCAAGAGCAACGTGCGGTTCTAACACCTGAAAAATCTTAAATTGATCTGCCATAATGACCTCCCCAGGCTCTTCGAACATAGTAATTCCATTATTATTGGATTTATTAATCCCTACAATAAAGAGTCCTACAAATGTCAGAAAAACACCGGTTATTATTCCCAAAGTAAATATCAAGGTCTTTTTCATATCCATTTTTCAATTATAAAATCCAAACAGCAATCCCATCTGATTGAAAACAAGGGCACCCTCTGCGCGAAGATGCCCTTGATTATCGAATCCGTCGGAACGACCCTAATCCATGATCTGGAAATTGACCGGCATGGTAAAGGTCAGACGCACCGGCCGGTTGCGCTGCATGGCGGGCTCCCATTTGGGCGAAGTTTTCAGAATGCGGATTACCTCGTCCGAAAGCGACTTGTCGGGCGAACGCAGCACCTCGATCTTGCTCAGCGTACCGTCCTTCTCGACCACGAACTTCACGAACACCTTGCCGGCGATACCGTTCTCCTGGGCGATGGCGGGATATTTCACACGCGCCTGCACCCACCGGTTGAAGGCGCTCAGATCGCCGCCCATGAAGCTGGGCATCTTCTCGGCCGTCACGAAGATCTCCTCCTCGACGATCTCCTCCTCCTCGACGGGAGCGATCTCGATGGCCTCGTCCTCATTGAATTCCTCGAACGAAATTTCGGTCTCGATCTTGGTGTCGTTGGTCACAATGTCCAGCATGTCGCTCAACACGTTCATATCGACCTTCTTGGGGGCCTCGGGCGGCTTCTGGTCCTGGCGGGTAATCTCCACCATTTCCGTCTCGACCGGCATGTAACCCTTGTCGATCTTCTCGATGCGGTGCTCCTTCGGCGTAATGGAGAAAGCCAGGATCACCAATCCGAGAGCGATGACCAATCCGATTTCGAGAAACAGACCGCGCTTGTTCTCTCCGTCGGCTTTCGGTGTTTTCTTGATTTCCATAGTATGTTTTCTTCGATTAATAACTGCAAATCGCGTCCGTATCGTACCGCAAGGCACGCTATCTACCGACAAATATAGACATAAAAATTCAAAATCGCCCCATCCGCGCCGAAAATCTTCGTTTTTTAACTAATTTTGCCCCGACAAGCGCACCCGCTGCGCACCCTGTCCCGCACGAACGAACCACATCCCGATGACGCATTCCACACCCCTCTACGGCATGACGCTCGCCCGGCTGGAGGAACTCTGCAACCGGCTGGCAATGCCCCGCTTCACGGCCCGGCAGATCGCCCGCTGGCTCTACGACCGCCACACGGCCGACATCGCCGCGATGAGCAACCTCTCGCTGCGCCACCGCGAACTGCTCGCCCGCGAATACCGCGTGGGCCTTGCCGCACCCGAAAGGGAGAGCATCTCGCGGGACGGCACGAAGAAATACCTCTACCGCACCCTCGAAGGGGCCTACGTCGAATCGGCCTACATCCCCGACGGCGAGCGGGCCACGCTCTGCGTCTCCTCGCAGGCGGGCTGCCGCATGGGCTGCCGCTTCTGCGCGACGGGCCGCCAGGGGCTCCAGCATTCGCTCTCGCCCCACGAGATCCTCAACCAGATCGGTGCCCTGCCCGAACGCGAACGGCTGACCAACCTGGTCTTCATGGGAATGGGCGAGCCGCTGGACAACACCGACAACGTACTCGAAACGCTCGAAATACTTACCTCCGACTGGGGATTCGGCTGGTCGCCCACCCGCATCACGGTCTCGACCTCGGGCGTAGCGCCGCAGCTCGACCGCTTCCTGCGGGCGACGGGGGTCCACCTGGCCGTCAGCCTCCACAACCCCTTCGCCGACGAGCGGGCCGAGATCATGCCCGTCGAGCGGGCATGGCCGATCCGCTCGGTCATCGACATCCTGCGCCGCCACGACTTCAGCCACCAGCGGCGCGTCTCGTTCGAATACATCGTCCTCAGCGGCCGCAACGACTCGCCACGCCACATACGCGAGCTGTGCCGGCTGCTCGACGGCGTGAAGTGCCGCATCAACCTGATCCGCTTCCACAAGATCCCCGGCTCACCCTACTTCTCGCCCGACGACCGGGCGATGACCGCTTTCCGCGACGCGCTGACCGCCAAAGGCATCCACACCACCATCCGCGCCTCGCGCGGGGAGGACATCCAGGCGGCCTGCGGCCTGCTCTCAACGGCGCAGCGCAGCGCGGAATGATTGTTGCTGCGCGCTTCCTTACCTGAAAAAACGAACCGCCATGAAAAAAACGATCCTGCTGCTGCTCTTCTCGCTCGGCTGCCTCGCGGCGGAAGCCCAGGTGCGCTTCCGCGAAGTCCCGACCGACGCGCTGCGCCGCGAGGCCGCCGCAGCCGACAAACTGGTCTTCATCGACCTCTACGCCACCTGGTGCGGACCCTGCAAAAGGATGGAGCGCGAGGTCTTCTCGCGCCCGGACATCGCCGCGCTGATGGAGCGCTGCGTGGTCGCGGCCAGATACGACATCGACAAGCCGACGGGACGTGCGCTCGCCCGCAACTACGGCGTGCGGGCCGTGCCGACCTGCCTGATCCTCGACACCGAAGGCCAACTCCGGGGAACGATCTCCGGTGCGCTGTCGCCCGAAGCCTTCGAGGCGGCCCTGCTCCGCATCGTCGGGCAGCCCGGCGAGGAGCGCTGACCCCGCCGCACGGAAAAAGCAAGCCCGCGATCATGCGATCGCGGGCTTTTCGTATCGGCCGGCTGCAGGCCCCGTCAGAAATGGGCCACGAACTCCACCACGATCTTATCGTGCTCGGAGGCCTTGGGCGTTGCGTCATGCGCGTAGAGATACTTCTCGTAGTTGAGCCGGATATCGGCCGTGAAGGGGAGCGCCAGGCTGAAAGTCAGCCCCGCCGTCAGGCGGTGGCGGCGGGCATCGTCGGCCACCAGCACCCCGTCGGCACCGGGACGGCCGCTGCTGTGCTTGTCCATATAGTCGTAGCGCCCGAGGAACGACATCTTGCGGAACACGCGCCGCAGCGGCAGGTCGTAGCCGAAGAATCCGTCGAAGGCATCGACCCCCTCGAAGGCCCCGCCCCCGTACTCCTTGCGCAGGTACTCCGCCTCGACGATCCAGCCGCCCGAGCGGAAGGTGCAGCCCGCATTGTAGAGGTGCATGCGCACGTCGGCCGGACGGGTCGTCCGCCAGGAGGCGACGAAATTCAGCGACGGCAGCACCCCGACGGTCATCTTGCCCGCATAGCCGAGACGGCCCGTCCAGTAATCCTTCTGGGCGATGCCCGCATCGTTGAACAGGCCGGCCTGAAGCACGATCGGCACCTTGCGTCCGAAGCTCCACCCCAGCACGGCACCCACGTCGCGCATGCCGCCCGCCTTGGCGACGAACGAACGGTTGGCGAACAGCTGCGCATGGGGCGCCCGGTGGGCATCGATCGTGAAGGGGATGCGCAGGTAGCCGATATCGAACTTGAGCCCCTTATAAATCCGACCGCCGAGGTAGGCATTGACCAGCTTGATCTGCCCCTCGTCCGAAAGATCCAGCTCCATGCAGTAGGAGAACTTCCGGTAGATCTCGCCGGCCGCGCTCAGCCGGGCGTTGCGCACCTGGAAGCGGGCGTTGCCCTCGCCGGGCTGCCACTCGAACTTGGCCCGCAGCCCTCCGTGGAGGTCGAGCGTCACGGGAGGCACCTCGCCCGCCTGCTCGCGGGCGGGATCGCAGGGCACCACATGAATCTCCCCGCCCCCCGCAAAGGGGGCGTATGCCTCCGCAGGCGACCCGGCGGCCACCGCCGGCACTTCGGCGCGCGCAGCCGTCAGCGGCGCGCACATGGCCAAAACGGCCCAGACGGCCGCACATCCTTTCGAACGATAGTTTTTCATCTCTTCTTTATCTTTGGGGTTCCGTATGCACGCGGAAATACCTTCCGCACCGACAAAGATAGACAAAAGGGGAGCACGATCCGCCCCGACACTCCGCGCCGGACCGAAAATACGATTTTATACCCACTCCCCCGCTGCGGACTCCGGCCGCTGCGATTCTTCGAAGAAAAGAGCCTCGGCCGCATCCGCGCACGGCGGGCAAAAAAAGCGGCGACAATCGCTGCCGCCGCCATCGGAATCGGCTCAAGAACCGACTCCGTCCGCCTATATCAGAAGCGCTTGTCGCGCTGCGAGGGATCGACCAGATCGAGCGAGGCGCTCTTCGTGCGTCCGTCGGCGGTGGTCAGCGTCAAGGTCAGCTTACGCGTACCCGTAAACGAAAACACCTGATCGAAAGTCATACGCATGCAATACTTGCCCGATCCTATATTATCAAAATGCTTGTCCAGATCAA
Organism: uncultured Alistipes sp.; assembly: GCA_947173915.1. Classification (GTDB taxonomy): domain Bacteria; phylum Bacteroidota; class Bacteroidia; order Bacteroidales; family Rikenellaceae; genus Alistipes. Next base: position 14,437 of record CAMWGZ010000001.1, on the reverse strand, counting down.
TGATTCGCAACGCATCTTCGGGAAGTTCGCTCAAAGGACACGCATACTCCCGCACCTGCTGCGCTTCTTCCGGATAATAGGAAGACATCTCTATCCGCACCAAATCATCCAACGGCGTGCCGGCCGGATGCGACTCGTCCCACGCCTCATCGCACGTCAGGTGGATCGAAGCAAAATTGTCCGCCAGCGCAACATGGCGATTATAGATCGCAGCAATAGGTGCCCCTCCGTATTTGCCATCGGTCTGAACATCGCCGTTTCGGGCTGCGATCGCAAGAAAACCGTCCGTATTCTCCGGTGCGTAAGGATGGCTGCTCCGCGACGGATCCGAAAGATCCGGAGACAGATACTGTTTCGTTGCGTCCCAGCTCACATACAGCACAATCGGATCGCGTTTCGAAGCGGATGCCTCCTCAAGAACCATATCCCCCTCGACATAGCGGACAATCAGATAGTCCGAACGGAAAATTCCACTGCTTTCGACGTGATCCTTTTCGCAACCGGACAGCGAAAAAAGCATGCCTAACAAAATGTAAAATGAAAAATAGCGTTTCATAATATTTCTTGTTTTATTTGGACAATTCGTAAGTTATTACTCTTAAATTATTTGTGTATTGCGTTCCATATGTCTTAATAATCGGCCCCGCGCCCTCCGGATCGAAAACATTGAACGCATAAAATCCATTATAGATTCTATCGTCTTGTTCCCATCCGAAATTCGCATGAACCAATTCACGATCGACCGTAGTCGTACTGGAAGTCCCGTTGCTGAAAATAGTTGTAATCGTCTTTTGATCTTCACGCCAGCCGTCCAATACCCACGCGTGACCGCCCCTGCTATTACCGCCTCGATACCAAAGAGGCAACTTCTTTTCATGAATCAGCGTACGGGCCTGTTTCGCATTGATCGTTCCGAGCTGGACATTCTTATAACCAATATTTTTGTCGGCCAGATTCCTGAATACATTCGCCACATTTTCTCTTTTCGATGAGGTCTCGCCAAGGCCATAATCGGCATGAATACCAACTCCAACGGCATAGATAAATTGGCCGACGGCCATCGTTTCGGCAGTCATACCGATACCCAACTGAGGTTCTCGCACACGGGACGGATAACGCACCCCATTCTTCAGATTGGTCCAAAAAGCATTATCGAATGCAAAACTGCCAAACTGATTAAACGTAATGTCATTCGCCTCCGCATGATAAGCCAAAACCTGAGCAAATGCAATCGCACCACAACCGGCAACACAATGCGCTCCATTTACCATCGGACAAAAAAGATTATAAGGTGCACGCTGATGCCATTTGGTTTTCAAGAGAGGTCCTGTCAGATGACAAACAACATAATCACTCTCTTTCCTATCAACAACCGTCGGCTGCGGCTCCCATCCTCCGGGACCGTGCCCGCCGATTCCGCTGATCGGACCGCCCGCACCGGCCGTCGCAATCGAACCGGCCGCCGAGTCGAGGATCAGCTGCAACGGATAGACGAACTCTCCGTCGGCTTCGGCCTGCTCGTCGCTGACCGTCGCGGCGTAATGCAGTCGATCAGCTGCAAGAGAACCCTCATCGGCGATCACATAGACCGGCTCCAAACGGTCATCCGCTCCCAAAATCGCGTAACCCGCGCCATCCTCGAAATTGACCAAATAGAACATGTTGTCCACCGGGTCGCCACCCTCGCCGCGGGTCCGAAGCTGGCAGACATCTCCGGCAGTGACCGTCGCGACGCTCGCAATGCGGCGCACACCCCCGCTGCGGGTTCCTTCGCCGTCCCAATCGCGGAGCAAGGCCTCCAGGCGCGAGAGCGCCTCCTCCTCCGAGACGGCGTGGGGATTGGCCGTCGCCTCCGGAAGAGCGGGACCCGGCAAGGGATCCGACGAGCAGGCACAGAACAGCAGACCTACGATAGCTGCATACAATAATTTAGTGTAACACTTCATAGAAAAAAGGTTTTAAAGGTTAGTAAAAACCTCCGACCCCCGACGAACGCGAGGCTACGAGAAAGGGCGGGAGGAGGATAATTGTTGTGTTTTTACAAATATAACATTTTAATCCCTATTTTCCAAACAAATCGGGCGATATATCGCACAAAGAAAGAAAAGCCGGAAAACCTCCCGAAAAGGCAAAAAAAGCGCTCCGGACCTCGCACGAGGTCCGGAGCGCCGGGTTCGGCAATCTCCCGCGAAGGAGTTACCAGATAATCACACGCTCCTCGACGGGCAGGAACATGGCACCGTCGGTAATGCCGAAGGCATCGTAGAAATCCTGGAGGTTGCGCAGCGTGGCATCGACTCTCCAGCGGCCCAGCGAGTGCACGTCGAGCTTGGTCAGACGGGCGATCTCCTCGTCGCGGATGTTCTGGCCCCACACGGCAGCGTAGGCCAGATAGAAGCGCTGCGGAGCGGTAAAGCCGTCGATCGGCTCCGGCTCCACGCCGTTCTGCGAGTTCTTGAGCGCCGTGAAAGCCACGCGCAGACCGCCCTGATCGGCGATGTTCTCGCCCAGCGAGAGCGAACCGTTGGCGTGCAGCGCGGGCTGGCCGTCGCGTGCGGGCAGCACCTCGATCGCGTCGAACTGTCCGACCAGCACGTCGGTCTTCGCCTTGAATGCCTCCGTATCCTCGTCGGTCCACCAGTTGTTCATGTTGCCGTCCTTGTCGAAGCGGCGGCCCTGGTCGTCGAAACCGTGCGTCATCTCGTGGCCGATCACCACGCCGATCGCACCGTAATTGACCGCGTCGTCGGCCGTCGGGTTGTAGAACGGCGGCTGGAGAATGGCGGCCGGGAAACAGATCTCGTTGGTGGTCGGGTTGTAGTAGGCGTTTACCGTCTGGGGTGTCATGTGCCACTCGTCGCGATCGACCGCCTTATCGACCTTGGCCAGCTGGTCGCGCGTGGACCACTCGCCCGCACGCTGGATGTTCTCCCAGTAGGAGAGCGTCGGGTCGATTTCGAGGGTCGTGTAGTCCTTCCACTTGTCGGGGTAGCCGATCTTCACGCGGAAGGCGGCCAGCTTCTCGCGGGCGCGTACTTTCGTCGCGTCGCTCATCCAGTCGAGCTGGTCGATGTGCTGGCCGAGCGCCGTGCGCAGGTTCTCCACCAGGGTCATCACACGGGCCTTCTCCTCGGCGGGGAAGTAACGCTCGACGTACATTTCGCCGACAGCCTCGCCCAGGAAGCCGTTAGGCACCGACATGGCGCGCTTCCAGCGCGGCTTGGGCTGCTCGGCACCCGACATGGTGCGGCCGTAGAAGTCGAACGAGGCGGCGTAGAAGTCGTCGCTCAGGTAGGGAGCCGCAGCGTCGAGGTACTGGGCCGCCAGGTAGTAGGACAGCTCTTCGGCCGGGGTGTTCTCGATCAGCGCGTTCATCGCGGCCATGTAGTCGGGCTGGCAGACGATCGCACGCTCGGGAGCGATGCCCGCATAGGCGAACAGTCCGTCCCAGTCGATGGCCGGGTAGTTCTTCTTCATGTCGGCCACGGCCATCGGGTTGTACTGACGCGACAGGTCGCGCAGCTCGACGTTCGAGAACATGTGGCGCGCCAGCTCGGTCTCGATGCGCAGCACGGCGGCAACCGCCTTGTCGGTCTGCTCGCGGTCCATGCCGGCGAGCGTGAAGATGCGGTCGAGGTAAGTCTTATAGGCCTCACGGATCGACTCGTTCTCGGCATCGAGGTAGTAGTCGCGGTTGCCCATGCCCAGCCCCGACTGGCTGACGTAAAGGGCATTGACCTGGCTGTTCTTCAGATCGGCCTCGGGACCGAAGCCGAACAGCGGCGCGCAGGAGGTCATCTGCAGGCGGGCCAGCAGCGGGGTCAGCTCGCTCTTCTCCTTCAGTCCGAGGATCGACTCCAGGTCGGCCTTGACCGAAGCGGCACCCTCGGCATTCAGGCGCGCCGAGTCGAGACCCATCTTGTAGAGGTCGGAGATCTTCTGATCGACCGAACCCGGTTCGGCGGTCCGCTTCGTCATCTCCGTGAAGAGGTCGTTGATGCGCTTCTGGTTGTTCTCGCCCAGCACGTCGAACGCGCCGTAACGCGAAAATTCGGGCTTCAGCGGGTTCTTGGCCTGCCAGCCGCCGGTGGCGAACTGATAGAAGCTCTCGTTGGGTGCGACCGTCTGATCCAGATTGGTCAGGTCGATCGCCGGCGTGGTCTCCGCCGTCTTGTTCTGGCAGCCGAGCATGCAGAGCACGGTGGCTGCGAAAAGAATCTTTTTCATCGGTTGTTTTTATAATTTGGCGTTTGATTCCCTGTTTTCATGTCCGGAGCGGGCGGTGCATCCGCCCGCTCCGGACCGCATGGCTTCCGCTACTTGCGGATCGCAGCCACGCCCGGCAGCTCCTTGCCCTCGATGTATTCGAGCAGCGCGCCGCCGCCCGTCGAGACGTAGCTTACCTTGTCGGCCAGGCCGAACTTGTTGATGCAGGCCACCGAGTCGCCGCCGCCGATGAGCGAGAAGGCACCCTGCGCGGTGGCTTCGGCGATCGCTTCGGCCACGGCTTTCGAGCCTTCGGCGAACCGATCCATCTCGAACACGCCGACCGGCCCGTTCCAGAGGATCGTCCGGCAGCCCACGATGTGCTCGCGGAAACGGCGCTTGCCCTCCTCGCCGATGTCGAGCCCCATCCATCCGTCGGGAATGGCATCGACCGGTGCCGTCTCGGTCGCGGCATCCTCGGCGAAGCGGTCGGCGACCAGCGCATCGGGCGAGAAGACCAGCTTCACGCCCCGCTCCCCGGCCTTGCGGATAATTTCGAGCGCAGTGGGGAACATTTCAGGCTCGCAGAGCGAAGCACCCACCTTGCCGCCCTGAGCCGCCGCGAAGGTGTAGGACATGCCGCCGCCGATGACGATCGAATCGACCTTCTCCATCAGGTTTTCGAGGATCGAGATCTTGGTCGAGACCTTCGATCCGCCGATGATCGCCACGAAGGGGCGCTGCGGCTGCTGCATCATCCGATCGACAGCCTGGAGTTCGTTCTCCATCACATAACCGAACATTTTGTCCTGCGGGAACTTGTCGGCGATGAGCGCCGTCGAGGCGTGCGCGCGGTGGGCCGTGCCGAAAGCATCGTTGATGTAGCAGTCGGCATAGGAGGCCAGCCGCTCGACGAACTGCTTCTGCGAAGCCTTGACCTCCTTCTTGGCGGCGGCTTTCTCCTCGTCGGTGGCATCCTCCTTCAGGCCGCGGGGCTTGCCCTCCTCCTCGGCGTAGAAGCGGAGGTTTTCGAGCAGCAGCACCTGGCCCGGACGCAGGTCGCGCGCCATCTCGGCAGCCTTCTCGCCCATGCAGTCGCCCGCGAAGAGCACGGGCACGCCGAGCAGTTTCTCGATCGCCGGAACGATCTGTCCGAGCGAGTATTTCATCTCCCCGTTCTTTTTGGGACGGCCCAGATGCGACATCAGCACCACCGAGCCTCCCCCGTCGAGCACTTTGCGAATGGTCGGCACGGCAGCCCGGATGCGGGTGTCGTCCGTAACCTGGCCCCGTTCGTCGAGGGGCACGTTGAAATCCACGCGGATAATCGCCCGCTTGCCCTTGAAATCGTAGGAATCGATCTTGAACATAATTTTCGGTATTTAAAGATTTTGACCTCCGGCCTCCATCGCCGGAATCGTACCGCAAATTTACGAAAAATGTTCGGATGTGTACTTTTTTCCGGCAACGAATACGCGCCTGGCGACGCTTTTTTCGCAAAACGATCCGCCACACCCCCGCCGCCGCCGAAAAATATGGAGAGCCGATGCACCACTTTCTCGAAAAACGACTACCTTTGTGTCTCGGTTTGAGACCGACAAACAACGCATCAACTATCACAAAACACAACCGATATGTACGGAAAAATCAAGGAACACTTACAGAACGAACTGGCGGAGATCAAGGCCGCCGGGCTTTACAAGAACGAGCGCATCATCGAGTCCCCGCAGCGGGCCGAAATCGAGGTAGCAGGCCGCAAGGTGCTGAACTTCTGCGCCAACAACTACCTCGGACTGTCGGACAATCCGCGCCTGATCGAGGCTGCCAAGAAGGCGATGGACGAGCGCGGCTTCGGCATGTCGTCCGTACGCTTCATCTGCGGCTGCCAGGACATCCACAAGACCCTCGAGAAGGCGATCGCCGACTACTTCGGCACGGAGGACACGATCCTCTACGCCGCCTGCTTCGATGCCAACGGCGGCGTGTTCGAGCCGCTGCTGACCGACCAGGACGCGATCATCTCCGATGCCCTCAACCACGCTTCGATCATCGACGGCGTGCGTCTGTGCAAGGCGGTCCGCTACCGCTACGCCAACGCCGACATGGCCGAGCTGGAGGAGTGCCTCAAGAAGGCGCAGGCACAGCGCTTCCGCGTCATCGTGACCGACGGTGTCTTCTCGATGGACGGCAACGCCGCTCCGCTCGACAAGATCTGCGCCCTGGCCGAGAAGTACGACGCGCTGGTAATGGTCGATGAGTGCCACTCGGCCGGCGTGCTGGGCAAGAGCGGCCGCGGCATTACCGAGCTGTACAACCTGCGCGGCCAGGTCGATATCCTGACCGGCACGCTGGGCAAGGCCTTCGGCGGCGCCGTCGGCGGCTTCACCACCGGCCGCAAGGAGATCATCGACATGCTGCGCCAGCGTTCGCGCCCCTACCTCTTCTCCAACTCGCTGCCCCCCGCCGTGGTCGGTGCCTCGATCGAAATGTTCCGCATGCTGGCCGAGAGCGACGAGCTGCACGACCGTCTGGTAGCCAACGTGGAGCACTTCCGCAAGGGCATGATGGCCGCCGGCTTCGACATCAAGCCCACGCAGTCGGCCATCTGCGCCGTGATGCTCTACGACGCGAAACTGTCGCAGGACTTCGCGGCCCGTCTGCAGGACGAGGGCATCTTCGTCACGGGCTTCTACTACCCGGTGGTTCCGAAAGGACAGGCCCGCATCCGCGTACAGGTGTCGGCCGGCCACACGACCGAACAGCTCGACCGCTGCATCGCCGCATTCGTGAAGATCGGCAAAGAGATGAACGTCATCAAATAGCAATTGCTTCCGGTCTGCGAAACATGTTTTCGCAGACCGGAAGTTTTTTACCCCTATCCAAACAGCAGCGCTCATGTCCAAAGCCCAACTGGATGCCATCGACGCGAAGATCCTGCGCCACCTGGTCCGCAACGCGCGGATGCCCTTCCTCGAAATCGCACGCGAATGCGGCATTTCGGGCGCAGCCATCCACCAGCGCATCCGCAAGCTCCACGATTCGGGCGTGATTCTCGGCAGCCGCCTGATCGTCGATCCCAAAGCGCTGGGGTTCGACGTATGCGCCCTGATCGGCATCACGGTCCTCGATCCCAAGAACCTGATGCAGACGATGGAGCGGCTCAAGGAGATCCCCGAAATCGTCGAATGCCACTTCATCACGGGCAACTTCAACATCCTGATAAAGCTCTACTGCCTGGACAACGAACACCTGATGCGGACCCTCTTCGAGGGCATCCTGCGCATTCCGGGCATATCGACCACCCAGACCTTCATTTCGCTCGACGAAGCGTTCCAGCGCCAGGTAAACGTCGATTTCATCGAACCGACCCTGCGCTGAGGTCCGCCCCGGGCTGACCCGCCGCCGGCAGGCGACCCCGTTTCCGTGCCGCACGCACCCGCAGCGAACATCCTCCATCCCGCCCCGCAGCGCCGCACACCCCGCCCGAGAAGGGCATCCCGATCAATATCCCCGCACCGCCTCCGCGCACCGCGGCGGAGCACTCCTACGCACCCATCATTTGGCGTTTCCGAAGCGGATAAAACCGAATAAATTCCGTATATTTGCCCCTCGTAAGTCGCCATGCTCGAAAAACTCGTCAAACAGACCGCCGTTTACGGAATCAGCACCATCGCCGTGCGGTTCCTGAGCTACCTGCTGACCCCTTTCTACACCCGGGTCTTCAGCCGGGAGGTGTACGGCGTGATTACCGACGTTTACGCCCTCATCCCCTTCGCCCTGGTGCTGCTGACGATGGGCATGGAGTCGGGCTACTTCCGCTTCGCGGCCAAGGCGGACGAGGCGGGCGGCGATGTACGGGCCGCCAAGCAGCGCCTCTTCCGCACGGTATGGGGTGCCACCACGCTGGCGGCGCTGCTCTTCTTCGCGGCCGTGGCGCTCTTCCGCACGCAGGTCTCCGCCTGGCTGGGCAGCGAACTCTACACGACCCATCCCGAGTATGCGGTGTGGGTGGCGGCGATCGTACTGTGCGATGTCTGCTCCTCGATCCCCTTCTCGCGGCTGCGCGAACAGGGGCGGGCGACCACTTTCATGGGACTCAAGGCTTTCTGCGCGACGGTCAATGTCGTGCTCGCCTTCGCTTTCGGCTTCGCAGGGCTATACGCCACCCGGTTCGGGGTCGGCTGGGTCTTCGTGGCCAACCTGGCGGCCAGCGCCCTGACGCTGCTCCTGCTGCTGCGCACCACCGACGGCGGCGCACCGCGCATCGAGGGGCGGATCCTGCGGGCGGTGCTTCTCTACTCGCTGCCGCTGCTCCTGAGCGGCATCGCAGGCACGGCCAACGAGTTCATCGACCGCCAGCTCATCAAGTTCCTCGCCCCCGCAGCGGCGATGGACCAGGTGGGACTCTACGGCGCGATCGTCAAGGTCGGCATGGTCATGGCCCTCTTCACGCAGATCTACCGCCTGGCAGCCGAACCTTTCTTCCTGGCCGACTACAAGAAATCGGATTTCGTGCGGATGAACGCCGCCGCACTCGAATACTTCGTACTGGTCTCGATGGTCATCTTCCTGGGCGTGACCCTCTTCAAGGAGCTGTTCGCCCTGATCGTCGGACGCGACTTCCGCGAGGGGATGCACATCCTGCCGCTGGTGCTGGGCGCCAACGTGCTGGCCGGCGTGTGGCTCAACCTCTCGTTCTGGTACAAGCGCGAGGAGCGCACCTGGCTGGCGCTGGTGGTTACCTTCACGGGGCTGCTCGTCACGGTGGGAGCCAACCTCGCGCTCATTCCCCGCTGGGGATACTACGGCGCGGCCTGGGCCCGTTTGATCTGCGAGGCGGCGATGGTCGCGGTAAGCTACCGGCTCAACAGCAAGTTCTACCCCATCCCCTACCGGACGGGACGGATGATCGAATATGCTGTCGTCGCGCTGGCGTTTTTCGGCATAAGCCGCATCGCGGAGGGGTTACCCCTCCCGACGGCAGCGCAATACCTCTGCAAGGTGCTGCTGCTGGGCGGCTACATCTGCTACGCCGTGCGGCGTGCGAAGATCGACGTGCGGGGACTGCTGCGCTCGATGCTGCGGCGCGGCGGAAAGAAAGGAGGCGAGGCATGAGCGGCAGGGAGAAGCTGACCGTCCTGCTGTGCAGCGGGGCGCTGTTCGTCCTGGGAGTCGCGGCCCTAGGCTGGGAGCCGGGGCGGGCGCGCACCGGAACGCTCGCGGCGGTATTCGCAGCGCTTGCGGCCATCGCGGTGCGCCAGACGATACGGGTCGCACACGGAAACGGAACAAAAGAGCGGAAGAGACGATGAGATTCGCGGACATAGCGGGACAAGAGGAGCTGAAACGCCACCTGGTGCGGAGTGCCGACACCGGACGGGTAAGCCATGCCCAGCTCTTCGCGGGAGGCGCGGGAACGGGCGCTCTGGCCCTCGCCGTAGCCTACGTGCAGTACCTCAACTGCACCGACCGCCAGGGCGGCGACTCGTGCGGCGAGTGTCCCAACTGCCGGCAGATCGCCGCGCTGGCCCACCCCGACCTGCACTTCGTCTTTCCCGTGAACAAGCAGGGCAAGAAGTCGGGCGAGGCGGTGCTGAGCGACGACTTCATGCCCCTCTGGCGGGAGCTTTTCGCCGAACGCGCGGGGGTCTTCTCGCCGCAGGAGTGGTACGGCCGCCTCGACCTGGGGCGCACGCTCAAGGGGGCGATCTCGGCCCGCGAGGCGGATGCGATCATCCGCAAGCTCTCCTTCAAGAGCTTCTCGGCAGCCTACAAATGCGTCGTGATCTGGCTGCCGGAGACGATGAACGAAGAGGCGGCCAACAAGATCCTCAAGATCCTCGAGGAGCCTTGGCCCGGAAGCCTCTTCCTGCTGGTCGGCGAACGGCCCGACCTGCTGCTGCCCACAATCCTCTCGCGCACGCAGCAGATCGCCGTCCCCCGTCTGAGCGACGAGGCGGTCCGGCAGCAGATCGAACGCAGCGGCGAGCGCGATCCCGAGAAGATCCGCACCTTCGTCCGCCTCTGTGCCGGCGACCTGCTCGAACTGCGCCGCCTGCTTGCCGGCGAGGAGAACGAGACGCAGCAGGAGTATTTCGCGCTCTTCTGCTCGCTCATGCGGCTGAGCTACAACGACAAGCACCTCGAACTGATGAGCTGGGCCGAGGAGGTCGCCCAGCTCTCCCGCGAGCGGCAGCTCGCCTTTCTGAAGGATGTGGTCCGCCTGCTGCGCGAAAGCTATCTGCTCCACGCCGGGCTGGGCGAAATCAGCTGTCTGTGGGGCGAAGAAGCCCGGTTCTGCCGCAATTTCGCCCCGTTCGTCGATAACCGCAACATCGAAGCGCTGGTCGCCGAGATCGAAACGGCGGGCGAGCAGATCCGGCAGAACGGCAACCCGACCATCGTATTTACCCATTTTGCACTGAGTGTCAGCAAAATGATTAACAAATTGTAATTTATGGCAAGAGCGATCATACTGTGCGGCGGCAATGCCGACGACATGAAAACCCGCCTGCAGCAGGCCCAGCGGCTCATCAACCTGCACGTGGGACCGGTGCTGCACTGCTCGCACCGCTACAAGAGCCGCGCCTGGGGCTTCGAATCGGAGCGGGAGTTTTCCAACCAGGTGCTGGAGGCCGACACCGAGATGAGTCCCGAGGAGCTGCTCGACACGTTGCAGCGCATCGAGGGCGAGCTGGGACGCGACCGAAGGGCCGAGGCGGCCGAGAAGGCGCGCACGGGGGCACGCTACGCCTCGCGGGCGATCGACCTCGACATCCTCTTCTACGACGACGAGATCATCCGCACCGACCGCCTCACGATCCCCCACCCGCTGCTCCACGAGCGGGAGTTCGCGCTCGTGCCGCTGTGCGAGCGGATGCGCGACTACCGCCACCCCGTCCTGGGCCGGACGATCGGCGAACTGCTCGAAGCACTCAAACGAAGCGAAGAGAACCATGAAGACGCATAGACCGACGACCGCCCTTCTGTCGCTGCTGCTCGTGGCCGTACTGGCCGGAGGGTGCTTCAAGAAGATCGGGTACGACACCTTTTACGTCCTGCAACCCTGGACGCAGGACGGAGCGGAGCGGTTCGCCCCGCCGTTCGGCACCGTGCGGGCCTACGCCTTCGCCGCCGACACGACCTACTGGGCCATCCGCAGCTACGAGGAGGCCCTTGCGGGAACGATCGCCTCGGTCCGAACCGGCGAACGCATGGAGGCGATGGCCGAGGGCGAGCCCTACGTCATCGACGGCAACGAAAACTGGCTGGCCATGCAGCTCGACGGTCCCCGCTTCTTCATCCTGGCGGTCGATCTGGAGCACCGGCTCTACGCCTACACCGAGCAGGCGATGGGCGAAAACCTGCCCCGGCTCCATGCCAGCGTGGTCTTTCCGCTGGTCTGGAAGAGCAAGCGCGTGAAGAACGGCAAATGGGTCGTATGCAACGACTTTTACGAACCGGAGGTGCCCGTGACCCCGCCCGACACGGCGGAGGAATCCGCCCCACAAGAACAAAGAGACTTATGAACCGACTGCGATCCCGAACCAGCGGGTGGCTCCGTGCCGCCGTCCTGCTGCTGTTCCTTCAGGCGTTCCTCTGGCGGTGCGCCAGCGTGATGACGGTCGAGGGCGGTCCCAAGGACACGCTGCCCCCGGTCATCGTCGCGATGACCCCCGACAACTTCACGAGCGACTTTTCGGAGCGGAAGATCTACATCGCCTTCGACGAGTTCGTGCAGCTCAAGGACCAGCAGAAGGAGTTCTTTACCTCGCCCCGCATGAAGAAGAAGCCCCAGCTCTCGATCCGGGGCCGGGGCATTGTGATCCAGATCAAGGACACGCTGCGCGAAAACACCACCTACGCCCTCAACTTCGGCAGCGCGGTGTGCGACAACAACGAGGGCAACCCCCTCCATTCGATGCGCTACGTCTTCTCAACGGGCGGGGAGATCGACTCGATCGTCTGCTCGGGCTACACCGCCGACAGCTACTCGGCCGACAGCGTGGCCAAAAGTTTCATCTGCTTCTTCCCCGCCGACTCGGTGGAGAACGTCGCAGAATACGACTCGACGATGTTCAACTACGAACCCGCCGTCATCGCCCGCGCCGAAAACAACGGCGTGTTCATCGCCCAGAACCTCAAGCCGATCCCCTACCGCATCTACGCCTTCGAGGACAAGAACGGCAACCAGATCTACGAACCTTCGGTCGATCAGATCGGCTTCCTGTCCGAGGCGTACAACCCCGCCGAGCTGCCCGAGTTCTCGCTGTGGTACGACTCGCTGCGCCATTACGTCACGGCCGAGCCGCAGCTCTACTTCCGCATGTTTACCGACGAGGCCTTCAACCGCCAGTACCTCAAGGGGTCGGAGCGTCCCGCCCGGCACAAGGCGCTGCTCTACTTCAACGGCCGCCATCCGCAGATCGACAGCATCGTCTTCGACAGCATCCCCCGCACGCGGTTCATCGTCGATCCGCAGAGCAGGGGCCGCGACACGGTGGCCCTCTGGTTCGACATGCCGGCCGAGGAGCTGCCCGACACGATCCGGGGCACGATAACCTACCTACGCCACGACTCGCTCGACCGGCTGGCTCCCACGACCGAAAAGCTGCGTCTGTTCTGGCGCTACGTCGAGACCAAGGAGGAGGCGCGCGAACGCGAACGGCTCGAAAAGGCCCGCGAAAAAGCGCTCGACGCAGGCGAGGAGTGGAGCGAGCCGGAGAAGCCGAGCACGATGACCTTCAAGTTCTCGGCCACCGGCACCGTGACTCCCGAGACCGACCTTTCGGTCGAATTCGACTACCCGATCCTGCGGCTCGACACGGCCGCCGTGCTGCTGACCGCGCAGGCCGACAAGGAGGAGGCCAAAGCGGTCTCCTTCGCCCTGGAGCGCGACACGGCGAACATCCGCCGCTGGCACATCCGCACCCCATGGAAGGAGAAGACCCAATATGCCCTGACGTTCCTGAAAGGGGCGCTGACCGACCTGACCGGCGAACGGAACGACTCGCTGACGACCCAATTCAAAGGGGTCGATCCCGAAAAATTCGCCACCTTCACGGTAACGACCAAAGGCAAGAGCGGGCAGGCGCACTACATCGTCCAGCTGCTCGACGAGAGGGGCCGCATGCTGCAAGAGAAGACCGTGCAGGGCAGCGGCACGCTGCGCTTCAACTACGTACCGGCGGGCAACGTCAAGTTCCGCATCGTGGAGGATGCCAACGGCAACGGACTCTGGGACCCGGGCAACCTGGTGGAGCGCCGCCAGCCCGAGCGGGCCGAATACTACGTCGATGCCAAGGGTGCCGACACCTTCGCCGCCAAGGAGAACTGGGAGATGGAGCTTACGATGGACATGAACGAGGTGTTCGCTCCGATTACGATGCAGTCGCTCGCCGCCATGCTCGACCAGCGCGAGGAGCAGCGGCTCCGCAAACTGGAGGAGGAGCGCAAAAAACCGGGCGGCAGCGCTCCGGGAGGAAACAACATAAGAACCAACACAAGCGTCTCGATACGATGAAACCTCTGACGATGATCCTGCTCGGACTGGGAGCGATCCTCTGCGGCCACCGGGCGGCGGCCCAGCACACGCTGGGCGCAACAGGCGGCTACGGCTACGCCAACTGCCGGCTCTATCCCGTCCAGGAGAGGCGCTCGGTGTGGGGATGCTATACGGGCGGACTCTCCTGGCGCTACTACGGACCGCAGCGCTTCGTCGGGGGCTTCGGCGTCGATCTGGAGTTTCTGCAACGGGGCTTCTCCTACGTTCCCAACGCCTCGGCATTCGACGATCCGAGCAAATACCTGTGGTACACGCGGCGGGTCAATTCGCTGGTGCTCCCCGTCCTGTGGCAGCCCCACGTCTATCTGTTCCGCAACAGGCTGCGGGTCTTCCTCGACGCGGCGGCCTACTTCTCCTACAACCTCTCCGCCACCTACGTCAATGAGCCGGCCATGACGATACCGGAAGAGCAGCGCACGAGTCCCGTCCGGGGCAAATACCGGTTCCGAAACGAGCGCGACAACCGCTGGGGCTACGGCCTGGCCGGCGGCGGCGGCATCGCCGTACTGGTCGATCGGCTCGAGTTCAGCATCCGCGCCCGCTACTACTTCGGCTATTCGGCCCTGATGCGCAACCGCAACAAATCCGCCCACCACGCCCCCGACGGCTGGCTCTTATACCCATCTCCGCGCCCACGAGACCGTACTAGATCTCGTATGCCGTCTT